>CAXBKC010000130.1:0-8959 GCA_963975615.1 uncultured Oleiphilus sp. | reverse complement strand
CTTCAGGTCCATAGTGTCACTTTTTAGTCATTTCCTGCTTTATAAATACTTTCTTCGCCGGGTTTTTGGATAAAATAGCCCTGAAAGTTTCGAATGCCTAGCTCCCAGTACTGTGCCAGCATGACGGAGTCTTCAATACCAGATGCAACAATTATGGGTGCCTTAGTTTTACCAAGCTTGCTTAAGAATGTACTTAGGTTTTGTTTATTATCCTTAGCCGATTTGATTTTAGCGTAGTCAATTTCACCAATTTCTTTCAATAGTTTAGTGTGAGCTTCTGAAGCTTCGACTTGTTCCAGCATAAACCCACAACCTAGCTCTTCTAGACTTTCAATAATCTGCTTGGCTTTATTAATTTCTTTGATCACGGCTGAAATAGGCATCGCGAAAATTAGCTTGCCATAATCTGTCATTTTATTTTTCTGGATGGCGAACCGTATCTCTGGAAGTAAACCTACTATTTGAGATAAAGATGAAGCTAGCTTCACTATGATTGCCGCTTGTTGGTCTCTTGAGCCAGATATTCTATTTATTTCAGTAATTGCACGCTCTATCAGCCAAGTGTCTAGGGTGTTCGAGCCTCCATCGAGCTCAGAATCAAGCCAAGGCATAAACTGGTCAGGTGAAAATATCTGGCCTTCAGAATCTTCTAGTCTAATAAGCGCTTCAAAAAGTACATCATCTGTTTCTATATTTACTATAGGCTGATAGTACAGTTTAAATGACTGCTCTCGCATAAGAAGTTTAATTTTATCATCTAATATTTCTTGAATATGACCAGAGGTTTTAACCCATTCAACTTTGTTCCCGCCTGTTGCCGTGCCGTCAAAACAGGCTTGTTCGATATTTGAAATAACTTCATCCAGCTTGTTATTTGTATGTAGCTTTATCGCACCCATCGTTAGGCTTAATTGACAGGGTTTATCATCAATTTTCCAATCTTGTTCGCCTATTCTTTGTTGGAAGTTGTGCAGAGCATGATTTTCATCTTCAGACTCATCTAAATGTACAAGCATTAAAAAACTGGCATCGCCTATGCAGCAACCGTTACCTTGAATGTAAGTATGGCTTGCCAAGTAGTTTTCTAGCTGGGTGTGCAAAATGGTGAGATTTCTTAAACCAAATCGCTCTTTCAAGAAATCAATATTATCGATAGTGGCATAAATTAAGTAAGCATTCTCGTTCGATAAACTGCTTTGATATAGACGTGTTTCTAGTTGTTCCAGGAAGAACCGTTTGGTTTGTAAACTGTTTTTATCAAGGCGCTGGCTGATTTGTTCGATCTTGCTAGACACATATTTGGCTTTGCTCAGCTGTGTTTCAATCTGTGCAAGAAGGTCTTGTTGATCGAATGGTTTCTGAATGAACGCATTACCAAGTATGCTTAATTGTTCTTTATCTTCAATCGCTTTACTCGCTCCGGAAGCAAAAATAATCGGGATGGTCATAAAACGCATATCTTGCCTAAGCATAGCCGCTACTTCTTCTCCATTACAGCCGGGCATTTCATAATCCATGATGATGATGTCTGGTTGAAAAGACTCCATACTTTCAATGATCTTGAGTGGCTGGGTAAGGCCTTGATAAGCAAAGCCTTCTTGGCCAAGTACAATTTTATAGAGTTTTTGTAGTTTGGGGTCATCATCAACACATAGAACACGAGTTTCAGATGCTTTTTGTTGCTTGAGGCAATAAGATATTTGTTTGTCTACGTCAACAATATCAAGAGGTTTGGCGATATAAGCAGATGCACCAGCTCGAAGCGCTCGCATACGAGCTACGAAGTCTGAACGGGCAGAGGTGATAATAATAGGGCAGTACGTATGTAGTTGCTCATGAATGCGTTCAAGCCAAAATAAACCTTCAAGTGGGCCATCAGGAAAACCAACATCCAGCATAATAAGGTCGACATGTGTTTTGCTTTGGTCTTTAGCGAAGGTGTTCGGGGAATCGAATATTTTTACCGAATAACCCAGTTTTTGAAGGCTCAGTTTGAGGAGGCTTGCTTGAGTTTGGTCATCTTCAATAATGGCAATTGTAATTTTTTTTGTCTCATCTGTTTTTACAGCGACACTTGTTTCGTTACTTTCTGGGTTCGGGTTATAGGTCTTAACTGCATGGTTAATCGCTTTCTGAAGATCAGTTAAATGTCTTGTTATTTCTGCTCGTTGGTCTTGGGTGGCCGCATCAGTTTTTAAACCCCTTAACTGGTCATCCAGACGTTTAGCTGTGGTACTGATGTTTGGAAAACCTAGGTTTGCGCCCACACCGACTAAATCGTGACTAAATAACTTCAATGTTGCTAGTTTTTTAGCATCCCAGTTTACAAACTGGAGGTGTTCCCAAGCAGATTTAATATCCTGAAGTTTCTCGGGTAAGGCCTCTATGTACTCATGTTTGAGTGTTGCGAGTTGCTGTTCATAAGACTCGTTGGGCATGGAGAGTTCTCTTCTGATAAGGCTAAAACTAAAATATATCTATTCAAATAGAATAGAGGACATATAGGCCATCGTCTAGGTTAAGCTTACGGTGACAAGTTAAGGGATTATACTTAAAAAATTTGACGACTAGGTGAAACTAAACAACTTAAATGAGCGGGGCGCTAGAGTAATTTAAATACCTTTTATCCAAAAAAGCCTCATAATTATATGCAGCTTACTTTACTGAACACATATCCTTATTTGCTAAACTCAAGGCTTTTAATACATCTGATCTCGTTATGAGACCAACGACCTTATCTGCTTCAACAACAGGGTAAATCTTCGGGCCTTTTTTGGTCATACTTTCTGCCAAACCTAAGATATCATAATCAGGGGAAACGGATAATGGGTTTTTTCGCATGATATCACCAGCTAAAAGGTGACTATCGCAGTAGTAAGTATTGTTGAGCATTTGCTTGATACAATCTTGTTCGGTAATGAAGCCAACAAGTTTGTTTGAAGAATCAATAACAGGGCCGCCTACGACCTTGTTTTTCGATAAAGTTTTCACGACTTCTTCAATACTGGTTTCTACATGAAATATATGACGTAGTGGGTGCATAAACTCGCGGACGTAAATTTTCAGGGTTTGCATATTGCCTCCGAAACTAACAAGATTTAAGTTATTATTTTAGACCTTTGAAGATTGCAACGACAGTTGAGTTTGTTGCTTTGACCGTGATCTATTAAGTGTGCGTTGTTATTAATTAGTGTTCTTGGCCTTAAGTAAGTACAACTATCTTAGTAAAGGTAGCTCAAGATTGATTGCATTGCTATCAGTTTAATGGCGCTTGCCATAGGATTTCCTTATAATCGCAGCCCAAACGCACCCGCCCAAAATGTGGGTTTATTTTGCGATAAAAGAATAAAACATGAATCAGCGCTCTAATACGGATAACTACCTCGAACTATTTTTAAATGATATTCCCATGATGGATGTTCGTGCGCCTGTCGAGTTCGAAAAAGGTGCCTTTCCGGGTGTGGTGAACCAGCCTTTGATGAATGATGAAGAACGTCATTTAGTGGGAACACGTTATAAAGAGGCGGGCCAGGAAAGGGCTATTCAGTTAGGCAATGAATTAGTTTCAGGGCAAGTTAAAGAGCAACGTCTAGAGCAATGGCGAGCATTTACCCAAGCCAATCCACATGGCTATCTTTATTGCTTTCGAGGCGGTTTACGTTCCAGAACAACTCAGCAATGGCTTAAAGAATCGGGTATTGAATATCCTTTAATTACCGGTGGCTATAAAGCTATGCGTCGCTTCTTGATAGACGAGCTGGAAAGACTGTGTCAATTAGATAATGTCGTTGTGCTTAGTGGCCGAACAGGGACAGGTAAAACGCGTGTTTTAAAAAACTTGCCGAGCTATGTTGATTTAGAGGGCTTGGCGAGGCACCGTGGTTCAAGCTTTGGTCGAATGTTAAGTCCGCAACCAAGCCAAATAGATTTCGATAATAGCGTTGCTATTAAATTATTAAAAGCTAACCAGAAAAAAGACACCACAATCTATATAGAAGATGAAAGCCGCTTGATTGGTCGTTGTGCCTTGCCCTTACCTTTAAAAGCTAAAATGGCTGATTGCCCCTTGGTTGTGCTTGAGTCTTCTGTGGAAGAACGCATTGATGTGGTGCTGCAAGACTACGTGATTGATATGACCGCAGATTTTATTGAGCGTGATGGCGCAGAATTAGGCTTGGAAAATTTTAGCCGGTATCTATTCGCAAGCCTTGAACGTATTGAAAAGCGTTTAGGCAGTGAACGCAAAAATAGCTTGATGGCTATTATGAAAGAGGCAATCTCACATCAGAAAAACGCCTCTGGCCTTGCTTCTTTTGAAGGGCATAGAGTTTGGATAAAGCAATTGCTCACCGAATACTATGACCCGATGTATGATTATCAATTGGAAAAAAAAGCCGCGCGAGTTATTTTGCGTGGTGATAAAGAACTATTAATGAAGGAACTTACTAAATGACACTGCTGAAAACATCTCTATTATTCATTGGCTTATGCTATGGCATGCTTGCTGGCGCAAAAGATTTTACCTTTACTGCGATTCCAGATCAGGACACGACGCAGTTAGAGCAACGTTTTGGCAGTGTCGCTGCCTATCTTGAAGCCCAGTTGGGAATAAAGGTTACATATGTTCCTGTTAAGTCTTATGCGGCTGCGGTGACTGCCTTTACCAATGATGACGTTCAGTTAGCCTGGTTTGGCGGCTTGTCTGGCGTGCAGGCAAGAATGCGTGTCCCTGGTTCAGAAGCGATAGCTCAAGGTTATGAAGATCAGTTCTTTAAAACCTATTTTATTGCGCATGAAAGTGCGGGTTTGATGAAAGGTGAATTTTTACCGAAAGGTTTGGAAGGTAAAACATTGACCTTTGGCTCTAAGGGGTCAACGTCTGGTCGATTAATGCCTGAATTCTATATTCGTGAAGCCTTTAAAAAGTCCCCTGACGAAGTCTTTAGTCGCGTCGGTTTCAGTGGTGACCATTCGCGTACGATTGCTTTAGTAAATACAGGTGCGTATCAGGTAGGTGTGGTGAATTACAAAGTATGGGAAACAGATTTAGCAGAGGGAAAAGTTGATCCTAACAAAGTTAAAGTTATTTGGGAGACACCAGAATACCCAGACTACCAATGGAGTATTCGTGGCGATGTTGATAAAGCGTGGGGCGAAGGCTTTTCAGCTAAAGTGAAGCACGCGCTTATTAATATGAATGATCCAGAATTATTAGCAAACTTTCCAAGGCAAAGCTTTGTTGAAGCCAAGAACTCAGACTATCAGCCAATTTTGAATACCGCTAAAAGTATCGGCTTGATCGATTAAAATGACTGAGCAGAGGGTGACTAATATTGCAGCTTTATTTTCGTTCGAAAATAAAGCTATTGGCTGGCCCGGTCGCGCAGTGTTTAATAGTCTTTCACTGCATATCAATCAAGGTGAAAAGGTCGCCTTGATTGGTAAAAGTGGTTCAGGAAAAAGCACACTTTTACGTCATCTCTATCAATTGAAAGCTAATGAAATTGCCTTCTGTGAGCAAAGCCCAGGGTTAGTTCCCAGTCTTTCCTGCTTTCATAATATTTATATGGGACAGTTAGATAAGCATTATTTTTTATATAACGTGGTAAATCTATTTTTCCCCTTCAAAGCAGAGCAAGTTAAAGTAGCTGAATTGGCTAATGTTGTGGGTTTGTCAGACAAACTTAAGTCAAATGCTGAAACACTTTCTGGCGGTCAGCAGCAGCGTGTTGCTTTAGCGCGATGTTTGTTTCAGGAACGGGCGATATTTTTGGGTGATGAACCGGTTTCTGCTTTAGATGAAACTCAAGCGGATGAACTGTTAAGCCTCATTATGGCTAAGCATGAAAGTGTTATCGTCGCTTTGCATCATACCCAGCAAGCGCTAAAGCATTGCGATAGAGTGATCGGCTTACAGGATGGACGGGTTATTCTTGATCAGCCCGCTAAAAACCTAAAACAAAGTGACTTGAGCCAGTTTTATTCTGATGGCTCAGTTTCAGATAATGTATCTGAGTTAGATCAATCCTCTCTTAGTATTGCCGGTTAAGCATGTGGTCATTGCGCAGAGTCACGGCTTGGTTCTTTATTGTCGCTTTAGTGTGTCTGTGCTTATCTGATATAGCGGTTATTTCAGCAGACCCTTGGAGCGAGCTTAGTCGCATGGCGATGGGCTTTGCTCTACCTTCATTCTTTTCTTGGCCTGAGTTACTAAAAAGCCTTATCAATACGCTCGCCTTTGCTCTGATTGGTGTTGCTGTTGCAGCTGCATTAGGTTTGGTTTTAGCCCGCTTTTTTCATTGGCGAGTAGTCAGAGTCTTCTGTGCGTTTATTCGTTCAGTACACGAGTTGTTTTGGGCGCTCTTCTTTTTACAAATCTTTGGTCTGCAAACCTTGACGGGCTTACTGGCGATCATTATTCCCTTCACCGGAATTTTTACCAAAGTCTATGCCGAAATTCTTGAAGAAGCCGATCAGAAACCACTTCAATCTTTACCTGTAAATTCTTTAAGAACTAGCTCGGCTTATCTTTATGCTCGTCTTGCTGTGGCATGGCCTCAGTTAGTCATGTATACCCGCTATCGCTTGGAATGTGGTATTCGAAGCAGCGCCATACTTGGTTTTGTCGGCTTGCCGACCTTGGGTTTCCATTTAGAAAGTTTCTTTAAGCAGGGGGATTATGCTGAAGCGGCAGGCGTGTTGTATGTGTTCTTTTTGATGATCGCCACCTTGAAGTTTTGGAGCCATCGACGCAGTTTATTCGTTTTACTGATCTTTTCACTTTTTGCCTTGCCGTTTGACTTAACACTACACACCGACAGTATTCAGCGCTTCTTAACGCAAGATATTCTTCCTTCACCTTTAAGGTACGCTGATACGTGGTGGAATCTTGAAGTATGGAAAAGCACCTTTGAATGGAGTGCTTGGCTCTTCAGTAATCAAATTCAGGAAGGCGTGTGGAACACGCTTTTACTTACAATGGTCGCCTTAGTCGGTAGTGGCATCGTGACGATGGTTTTATATCCCTTCGTTTCACCTATATTTTTTGGCAAAGGCGTGCGTTGGCCGAGCCACTTATTTTTAGTGGTGATGCGTTCACTGCCTGAACTATTGTTGGCTTTTATTATCGTGGTGATGATCGGGCCATCTATGCTGCCAGCGATTATTGCCTTAAGTTTGCATAACGGTGCCATCATTGCTCATTTATTAGGCCAATGGAGTAGGGAAGTGCCACTGCGCCACGATGCACCCAAGGGGATGAATTTATATCTATATGAAGTCACCCCACGACTGTATCGACCCTTCTTGGCATTCTTGTTTTATCGCTGGGAAGTGATCTTACGAGAAAGCGCTATTCTGGGAATTCTGGGGATTCATACTTTAGGGTTTTATGTCGATTCAGCTTTTGAAGAATTACGTTTTGATAGGGCATTTTTCCTAATTTTGATATGTGCCTTATTAAATATCGCTGTTGATACCGTTTCTCGCTTTATTAGACGTAAACTCAGGCTAACTGCGCTACCTGAAATGCGTTAAGCTGGAAGATCAATCAATTGAATGAGCTTATATGAAACAGGCAAATGAAGTTCCAGTCACTCAAGATTTAGTGTTGATCGGTGGCGGTCACTCGCATGTTATTGCGCTCAAAATGCTTTCAATGCATCACTTGCCAGGTGTTCGCATCACCCTTATTTCCAATACATGCTTAACACCTTATTCGGGCATGTTACCTGGCTTGATAGCTGGGCATTATACTTACGAAGAAGTCCATATCGATCTAGCGCGCTTATGTCGTGCTTTGGGTGTGCGTTTTATTGAAGATGTTGTGGTCGGTTTGGACCTAGAAACACAGGCGATAAGTTGCTCAAATCACCCTGACTTCCACTATGACGTGTTATCAATTGATATTGGCTCTTCTCCCGATATTTCTAGTATTTCCGGTGCTAAAGAATATAGCCATGGCGTTAAGCCGGTTGACTCATTTTTAAGTTACTGGGGCGCACTTCAGAACCGTGTTCTTAATTTAGAAACGGGTGATCAAACACTAGATATTGCCTTGGTGGGTGCTGGTGCTAGCGGGGTTGAAGTGGCTTTAGCGATGCAGCATGCTTTAAAAACAAAGCTCAAGGCTGCAAAGTGTAGTGTCGATATTCAGTTTCATATCCTTTCAGGCTCTCAATATATTTTGCCAAGCCATAACCCCAAAGTACGCGCGCGTTATCAGAAGGTGCTAGATAAACGTAAAATTACGGTACATAAAGACTTTAAAGTCACGCGCGTGGAAAAGGCATGTTTGTTCGATGACTCTGACCCCGCTCAAATTAAGAGCCAAATGGCCGATGAAATTATTTGGGCAATCTCGGCGTCAGCGCCAACCTGGCCAAAGCTGTCAGGCTTAAGGTGTAGTGATAAAGGCTTCATTCAAGTTAATGAGTGCTTACAAAGCTTCTCGCATTCGAATGTGTTTGCAACAGGTGATATTGCCGATGTGCCTGATCATCCAAGGCCGAAAGCGGGTGTCTTTGCTGTCAGACAAGGTAAGCCGCTCGCTGAAAATTTAGTGCGTGCCTTACAAGGTAAAGTACTGAAAGGCTTTAATCCACAAACGCGTTTTTTGAGTCTCGTGAGTACCGGCGATAAATATGCCGTGGCTTCCCGTGGCAACTGGGCCTTGTCTGGTAAATGGGTTTGGCGCTGGAAAGATGCGATTGATCAGAAGTTTATGCGTAGCCTGAATGAGCTTGGCCTTCAACAAGCAAATACAGAAACTCAGGATAAAGAGTTAATGTCGATGCGTTGTGGTGGCTGTGGTGCCAAAGTCGGTCAGCCAATTCTTCAGCGTGTTATTCAGCAAGTATCCTTATCTCATTCAGAATCATTTTCACCCAAAGCTCAAATGTTACTGTCTGGGCCAGATGATGCAGCCGTTTTTTCTGTGCCTGAAGACAAGCTCTTAGTG
>CAXBKC010000129.1:0-8959 GCA_963975615.1 uncultured Oleiphilus sp. | reverse complement strand
GCCAACGCAGGCGCTAATGCTTCAGTTGTGGGTAGTGAGCTATACGCTACTGCAGTAGACGGTAGCTCAGATAGGGTAGAGCTTTATTTTCCAGCTATAGTGGGTACACGTTATAATGTAGAGATAGGCGCTCGCCCTGTGGTCGGTACAAATCAAGCCATACAGCAGTTTGTAGGGTGGGCGATTCCAAGCACACCCGTCACTACTAAAAATGTATATAAATTCAACAACCTTTTTACAACTTCTTCTCCAGTCACGGTAAGGGCGTACGCCTCAGTCAGCGGAGGAAATAGCGGCGATATATTGGCAATTTCATCACTATCAATAAAAGAGGTTCTAAACGTAGCATGATAGAAACAATCGAATCAGAATACACCGAGCCAAAAACACACTCCATTGTGTCAACTGATTGCGAGTTAAGAATCGGTCATGTAGGTAAGCCAGTAAGCTACAAAGGCGTTACGGGTTGGCTGATACGCTACATTCCTGATAGCTGTGTGCTGATGGAGCTTACATTGACTGAGGTTATGGATTACTTGAATGAAAATGCGACTGATACTGATAGCTCTATTTAGTCTTTGTGTATCATGCGTTAGCAACCCTAACGCAGAGGCGCACAGACTTGCTTTATGGAACTTCAGATACCAGCCTGACATTGATAACGAGTACAGGATTTACGACTCAATAGCCGTGCCATTTTATGGGGACTGTGAAGATTTCAGCCTCAGTCTTCAAAAGATTATAGGCGGCGATGTTTGGGTGATAAAGTTAGCGTACCTAACGTATCACGCAGCACTTGTTAATAATGGAATGGTTTACGACAATAGATTCAAACGCCCAATGCCATTATCAGGCTATTCGGGCGAGTTTATCTACATAATTAAAGATCAGTAATCCATGAATCGGTACTAGATGACTTAGTTTGCAGCCAATACGTAATAGCTGTAAAATAATTAAATAAATTAAATACGGTGATAAAATGAGCTTAACAAAAGGCGGTTTAGTAACAGAAGCTTACGAACTAATAGGTGTGACCAGTGCACTCGATGCTGGGCTTCTATCCCGTGGCGTTAAGATTCTGGAGCGAATGATTGGCCGATGGGGGCCTGCTTTCATTACTGGTTATACCCTGGCTGTTCCTCCTATACTGCCACTAACAACCGATGACTCCACAACGGCGCAAGCTGCTGAAGACGCTGTAATTAATAACCTAGCCATGGCATTGGCTAGTGCAAACGGCATGATAGCGGGCCCAAAGATTGAAGCAGACGCTAAAGAGGGTAAGGACAATCTAGTTTCTATCACGCCTATCCCTACTGCTAAAAATCCATTCATGCCATTAGGCGCAGGCAATACTAGATACAATAACTACGTGGTTTATCAATCAGAAGACGAGGTGGTCTGATGGCGCAAGTACTTCCTTTCAACGGCTTCTATACCGGCACATCGAAAAAGAATAGCTCAAGAACTTGCGTCAACTACATGCCAGTGCCTTACGATGCTGGTTCGCTTTCTGAGTACACATTACAAAGCACAATGGGAATAGCTGAGGCCTCCGGAGCAAATCAGACATTTTCGAAAAACCCACTCACTATGTCGTCAAATATGTTTGACTGGGGCGGTAATGGCGGTATTTTTGGGCGTAATATATGCGGAATATATCGGGGTGGGTTCCTTGCGTTTTACGATGATTTTTTTGGTGCGACAATTAAAGACCTTGGAGCCACTGCGTTTATAAGTAATGCGCGAGTATCATTTAATAAAGATTCTCTTCTGGTGGTTGATAGTACTGGAGCATCATTGTCTGCTCAGCCGATATATACTTACAATGGGTTAACTGATACATCAACAAAAATAGATATAAGCCTGCAGCTAGGGGCAAACACAAGAATTACAGACACGGCATACATTGGCGATAGATTTTTATTAATGAGCAATGATGATGACAGCACAAACAAGAATAAAGTGTTCTACTCCGACATAAATGATGTGACTACGTATGATGGCAGCTTCTTTAGCTCGATAACGCAAAGCAATCCAAATAGGGGGATTCACGTACTTAATGGAAGAATTTACTTATTCTCAATAGATGGGTATACGGTATGGACAAGCTCACCTAGTGTAAATCTTCCATTTATTGCGCAAAAAGGCAGTGACGGAAGTTTAGGTCTGTTAAGCGCCAGTGGTAAAGCTGAGGTTAGTGGTCGTTTATTTCTAGTTGGTCGAGAGTCTGGAGCGCTTGGGTTCTATGTTTTATCTTCAGGAGTACACCAACGCATAAGTACCGATTTCATAGAGCAAGATTTGGATCGAGTTAATAGGGCTTATGTATTTTCTTTTTCTGATGATGGGAGGGATTTTGTTGGCTTTGATGTTTTCAAATCTAACGGGCAGTCAAAAACTTACTGCTACGACATTGAGAGCGGAGAGTTCCATATAAGAAAATCAAGCGGACAAACTTGGGATGTTAATGGCTCCATGTTATCAAATTCTGGCTCCCATATTGTAGTGGGTGAGAAAACTACTTTTGTCTCTGGCTCAACATACAAGCTTCAAGTCGGATTTGAGGATAAGACAATAGGTACAGAATTCGGCCTTCAAGTTGCTCGTGAATGCGTGACAAGCCCGTTCAACTCTGACGGAGTTACCAACAACGTTCGAGAACTTACGTTTCAGACTGATATTGATTACACGACCTTTGACCCTTCCTTAGATCATCCAAGGCTCGGCCTTGAAGTTTCTGGCGACTTCGGAAACACATACGGCCAGCAAATGTTTCAAGAGTTCGAGAATATCGGAGAGACTGACAGGCTACTTAGATTTATGTCGATTGGGTTTTTCAGGCAGGCTTTTGTGTTTAAGATTACGACAAATATACCTTATCCTCACTCACTGCTTAAAATGCTAGTCAGACTTCAAAAGGGGTTTAGACAAATATGATAAACGTATTAACTAATCAAATAACACAAGAACAGATTGATACATCAAATATAGCATTCATGCAGTTTATTCTTGCTATTCAGCAGGATGATGTTGATCGTGCCAATATGGTACAATCTAGCGATATAACCAGATTTCCAGAGGTTCCTGATTTCGGCGGTATTTTTACCACCAGAAAAGGCGCTTATGAAGGAATCTATACTGATGCTGCTGTAGAAGTTGGACAGTGGCGCAGAATAACAGATAATTCAATTCATGCTGTAGGGGCGGTAATTCCGACAACATTATGACAAATAAGGTGGTAATTTATGGGCTGGTTTGATGACGTTAGTAACGCAGTGGCAAAAATTGACCCAACAACAAAGTCAGGGCTAACTAATATCGCAACTGGAGGGTTGGGAGGCGGCATGTTAGACCCGAGCTCGGCTCTTCAGGGCTTTGATGACACTATTAGCGGTCAGGCACAAAAGGAGGCTGCTGAGGATGCTGCACAAGCTCAAGAAACAGCCGCTCGTGAATCTTTAAATCTTCAGACTAGAATCTACGATGAGGGCCAGACTAAGCTTGACCCGTTCTATCAGGGAGGGCTGGGCAGTCTTGAGGACTATTTAGGACTTATTGATCCTGAAGGGGCGGCTAGCTTTAAGGCTGATTATCTGCAGGGCGATGAATTTCAAGGCATATTACAGCAAGGAACCGATCAGCTAGCGTCTAATGCTGCATTTAGTGGAGCTTTAGGAAGTAGTGGAACGCTTAGGGACGTATCTGATTATACAACTAGCCAATCATTTAACCTTTCTAACAACGCTTTAAACAATGAGCTATCCCGACTTGGTATGGGTGTTGGACTAGGTCAATCGGCAGCAGGTGCGCAAGTTTCGGCGGGACAGAACTTCGGCAACCAAGCGGCTCAACAGTACGGGGCAATTGGTGACGCTCAAGCTACTGGAAAACTAGCTGGCGCACCTTCAGGAATAGCGCCATACTTACAGCTCGCGCAGACAGGCGCAAAGATTTACGGAGCGGGTGTATAATGGCAATCGATGCAAATATAGTTAATTTTGGGCAATCAAACCCTACAATGGATGCAATACAAGGCTTCGGTCAAGGTGTTGCTGGTGCTATTACGGCTAATAAGCAGTCAGGTCTGGCGGATAATCGAAAGCAGGCTGCTGGACTTATTAGGCAGGCTTTTAGCGATGAAAGCGATGAGGTGCAAACAAGGGCGTTACTATCACAGGCTGAGCAATTAGACCCTGAGTTTACGCTAGGCATGGTTAATAAGGTTCGAGGAGGGCAATCAAAAACTGGGCTTGAAAGTCGCAGGCTTGATTTGCTTGAGCAGAACGCAAAAACAGCTACAGATAAGGAGGCAAGGTTGGCATTAGGGACGGTTTCACCAATCCCTCAAGAGCTTGTTTCTAATCTAAGCCCAGAAGTGGCATCTACAGTATCGGCAACATTTGAAGCCGCTGGCGGTGGCTCTGAAGGACTTAAAGCAGTTGCTAAGGTAATGGATACAGCAAGTGAGCAAGAGCGCAGGAATAGCTCTCCAAGACTCATATCAGCCTCCTTTCCTAATGCAACAAAGGCGGAAACAGTACAACTTCAAGCGTCGATGGATGCCGCCAAGACTACCGAGGCGGGTTTAAGTGAAGCTAAGTCGGTTCGGGAGGCTCAGCGTACGGCTAAAAAAGCACAATCATTTCAGCGTCGCGGTATTCAATTACTTGATGGCATTCTTGCGAATGATCAGCTTGGTGATGTCCTTGGCTCGATTGAGGGTAATATAGACTTTCGCTTTACTGACTCTGAGTCAGAGCTTATTGATGATATTGACGAGGTTGGTAGTATTTTAACCGCTGACAACCTTAATCTAATGTCTGGCGTACTTAGCGAGTCAGACATTGCTATCTTGCGACAGTTAGCAGGTGGTGGATTAAAACGTACTCGCTCTGAGCCACGCTTTAGAAAAGACGTTCAAGATTTGCGCGACAAGTTGGGATCAAGCCTGGTTGTAACGGCTGATGATGCTGAAAGCGAGCGCAATAATACAAATAACAACTCACAAGTAAGCAAATCTGGAATAACTTTTTCCGTGGAGGAGTAACAATGCCAAAAGTAACAGCAAATGGTAAGACGTTTAACTTCCCGGATGGAACTACTAGCGAGCAAATAGGAGATGCCATAGACGAATATTTTTCGTCAAAAATGACTCAAGATGAATTTGAAGCTGAGAATGGCGATGCTCCAGACGTGTTTAATCAAGTTCTAGCGGAGGCTCCAGAGCCAGAAAAAGAACTGTCTATTACTGATGAGGTTGTAGGAGCAGGAGAGGCTGCATTAACGCTGGGTACTGGCGCAGTTGGCGGCACACTGGGAATGCTTGGCGGAACTCTGCAGGGCGTAATTACTGAACTTCGGTCTGGTGAATTCGGTACTAATGCTGCTGCTAATCGTATTGCTGATAGGGCTGAGGCAGCAATGCAAGACCTTACATACGCACCAAGAACCGAGGAAGGGCAAGAGGACGTTAAGGCTATAGGTGAGATGGGGCAAGCATTCGCGCCACTGGCAGGACTAGCAGGGCCATTAACTCAAGCTGCGCAAGTTGCAAAGCTTGCCCGCCCACAAATATCAAACTCAGCTAGACTAGCATCAAGTCAGGCAAAGTCAGGCGTAAAAGACATATCAAGAGCCAAGCTTCCAAGCACTCGCTCTAAAGTTAGGGAATTGATGAAAGGCGAGGTTAGTCGAGATAAGTTTAATGTTGAATTGACTGGGGCTGCTATTGAGAAGCCATCGTCATTCCAAAAGCTTATTGGTGCTGATTTGCCAGATATGCGAAAGAATAGAGAAGCCATAAATGCAGCCAATCAGGGTTTTGATGAGGGATTTCTTGATGTAATAGCTAAAAGAGCTACGCCACAAGACAATGAAGCCATGGTTAAGATGACTAGAATATCAAGGCGAGGAAAGCAAGACCCTTTTTACGAGGTAGATAATCGCCCTGCTGATGTGGCTGGGAATGTACTTCTGGATAAAATAAACAACGTTAAGAAAATAAATAGAGATTCAGGCAGAGCAATTGATATAGAAGCCAACAAACTTAAGGATGCAAGAGTAGACGCGTCATCCATTGGCGAAAGCTTTAAAAAATCCCTTGATGATTTAGACGTCACCATTAATGATGATATGACACTAAACTTTGACAACTCCTTTTTAAAGTCTATGGGCGGGCCAAAAAAATCAATAAAGCTAGTGTTTGATGAAATGGCAGGAAATTCGAACCAATCAGCCTTAGACCTTCATAAGCTAAAGCGTTTTATTGATGATCAGGTAACATATGGAAAAAGTGTTCGTGGACTTGGTGGTCGTGCTGAGCGTTCGCTTAAAAGCTTAAGAAAGAACATTAATAATACGCTTGGTGATAATTTTACATCATACGCAAAGGCTAATAAGGCATACGCCCAGACCATTGGCGCACTTGATGAGATTCAAAGGCTTGCAGGTAAGAATACAGACCTATCAAGTAATTCAGCAGATGGATCGCTGGGGGTTCTAAGCCGACGACTTATGAGTAATGCGCAATCAAGGGGCCAGTTAAATGAGGCAATTAAAGCAATAGACTTATCAATAAAAGATTTTGATGGTTTTTCTGTTGATTCAAATAGACTACCAAACCCTAATAAAACAAAATCCCCTAACCTTAAGCTCTTAATGCTATACGCTGACGAGTTAGACAAAGTTGTAGGCACACCGGCAAAAACAAGCTTAACAGGTGCGCTTGACACCTCTCTAGATGCTGCAAAGAATGCACAAAGCCAAACAGCAGTTGGGCTGGCTATCGATACAGCAAAGGAGTTAAATAGAAAAAGAAGGGGCATAAATAGAGAGGGCGCTTACAAGTCAATGGAAAGCATATTAATGAAGGGTAATAAATAATGGCACAAATAACACCCAATAACCTTGCATTCTCCGCTGGCGGTGTATTCACTACTGGCGGGAGTGTTACGTTTGGATTTGAGAACGTCCCTGGCGATCCCGATGCCCCCGCAACATTAAAGGGAATATTCACAGACTCAAATCAAACTATATCAGCCACTAATCCACAGCCATTAGATTCTGATGCAAAGTATCAACAGAGCGCTACTGGCGTCCTTTATGGCACGCCGCCTTTCTCTATACTCGTTAGAAACAGCGCAGGGGTTCAGGTTGCTTATAACCCGTCTTACAATAGCAACGCATACGAGGTCGGAACTGGGCCAAATGAAACTCCTTTAAACTCAGACTTAGGCAGCGCTTCGCTGGTTGATACAGGTACGGCTGCTGGCGATGTTCCGTTAAATTCAAACTTAGGTAATGCTTCGCAAAAAACTGTAGGAATATCAACAGGTCAATTACCAACAGCTGATAATCTTGATATGGTTGGAGCTACTGAAAACTTTACTAGCAACAACTTGAACCCGAATGTTTTGATTGGTGGAGGATCGGGGAAAGCGATGGCTGTAGGAATAGCCACGTCATCTAGCTCAATATTTATTTACGTTCCGCTTATTAGCCTTATTGAACCGACAGGTGTAACGCCAGTCTCTACTTTTAATGTATATTCTGGCAGTGGTAGTTTTGTTACTGGTGTAAGTGCCGCATCCCTTGAGCTTCAATCAACAGCTAAGCTAGCAGTCATATCACTGTCATCAGGCAGCGGTATGACAGCAAATGTAACCTATACTCTTCGAGCCGGATCATCTACTTCTAAAATAACGGTGGACTTCTAATGACAACATACGCATACACAAAGGAAAGACGTATTGAGTTTATGAAAATTCATAGTGAAGACTCATACTCTCAGGGTTTTATCAAGCCAGAAAATGAGCAGGCAATAATTGATTCAGGCGTTGAGATTGTCGCATATATTCATCAAGTTAAAACGATTGAGCAATTACAGAGTGAGGCTATCAGCGCAATGGCGTTGGCCGTGACCGCTGAATGCAAAAGCGGCACAGGTAAGTTATATTTTAGCGACCTCAACTCAGCGGCCCGTCATTCGTCTGAGTTGATACAACCCGATGCTGAAATACGAGCGCGCGCTATCAGCTTGCTACAGTGGGATATTGCAATAGACGCCTACGCTTTGAGCGTTGTTTTCGACATTGAAAGCGGCGGTGAAATTCCAACTATTGAGGCATTCATTGCCGGGCTGCCTACCATATGATTAAAATACTCAGAACCTTGTGGGCTGCATTCTGGCTAGTGTTTGCCATCCTGCTAACTGCCAGTATAACCTCAGTGTTTATGTTGTTTGTGGCCTTTCCTATCGGCGCACCCATGGCAATATTTGGGTCAATATACTGGCATCATGTATGGGTAGGTTTTGATAAACTCGTTAATGCTTTCTTGTTTGGCGATCATGAAGAAACATTATCGAGTCGATTAGGCAAATCAACAATTCACGGACATTCGCCAGTATTCGGTCATATCTGGATTGATTCGCTGGTTAGCTGGTGGCTGCACCAAGTGGATCACAATCACGTTTCTAAGTCGATCGATTGGAGTGTGGGCGTTAAGCGTTAAGTATTGCGAGGCGTATCATGCGCCTCGCTTTTTAATCTAATATGCTTATTTTTGGTAGTGGTTTAATGCAATAAAAACCGACTTTGGCGCTTTTGGGTTATTAACTCTCCATCGACAAATTGTTCTAATATTCGTCCCTAGATATTCCGCACATTCCTTATTTGTTAATCCTGTTAGTTTCTGAAGTTTCCAAAATTCATTATTTGCTATTGATTCGCTTAACATCCTTACCCTCGCTAGTAGAAATTATTGTATTGTACGCCATATTGTAAGCTGTCAATCTGTCAGAGCCTCCATTGTAATTGGCTGTCATTAATTTATTTTTAAGCCTGACAGCATTTATCATAATGCTGTTGCAGTACTCTCCGCTCAATAGCACCTTATAAAATTCATCAGCAAGATTAACATCAACTGGAACAGTTAGTCATCATGCAGTAACTGGCAA
>CAXBKC010000128.1:0-8975 GCA_963975615.1 uncultured Oleiphilus sp. | reverse complement strand
ATTTTTTTAAGGGGATCAATACCCACGTTAATAAATAAAACCAAATGCGATAAAGCTAATTTTTGTTGGTAAGCTGTTTGCATGACGGGGGCAAGTGGTACTGGAAGCACGATACTCAAAGCTCTAACTATATTCTGAACTTCTATAAATCTAACTTCACTGGTGCCAGGCACAAAACTCATCCGGGTGCTTTGAGTCATAATCTGATTAAAATATAACCATGAAATCAACTCGATTAGTTGGTTTGTTTTATGCAAACTAGGCTCAAAGCTAGCATCTGAAGTAGTGTTCAAATTTCTGTACACTAACCAATCATTTTGATCAGTCAGAAATGGCTGCGTACTTGTATGATGAATAGCCAGATTCTCTTCCCATAAATTAGTCGCTATACCCGGATTTAAGTATTCAATTTTTCCTGCTTTTTTCTGGAAAACAGAGTAAAGCTTTCTTCCCAGTAAATTCAAATCATCAGAGCTGATATTTGAATCAATACCATGCCCTCTGGCATACTGAGACAAAAATCGGTAACAATAACTTAACTCAGCAACCACAACTTGGCGCTCTTGAATAACTTGATCCACCTTCCACGTGTGTTGACTGTCTAAGTAACGGAACTTCTCATCTGGCCATCCCCATGTTTTTACCACTCGCTCTAACGTTTTACGTTGCCAGGATGACTCTCTTCCCACATGTGGTTTTGACAGTTTTTTTGCCACCTTCAAATAAAAACTTTTACGCACCAAGTCTAGTCGTTTAAATTCTTTATTGGCTATCAAATATGCTTCTAAGCGTCTATACACGAGAAGATAAGGGTCAAGATCTTCTACCGACAATTCATCATCATAAATGGCCAGCTTAAGGCTTTGACTAAGGCTGACTTTATCTGGCATTTCTTGGGCATAGACTTCAGCTAAAAGTATTTTAAGCACCGACTTGTAAGGTGAGTCGATACCTTTATATAGTTGCCAAAGTGCGGCACCCACTAGTTCATTTTTAGGAATGATGGCAGCACTGCCAAAATCGATAACATCCGTTGCTTTAATAAAGCGCTTGGTTAGTAACAGGCTAGTTAATTCGGCATACTCAGCTTCACAGGCAGGCGGGATCAACCACCAAATGGGATAGCGGCCAGCTAATAAAATTGCCGTGCGGTAAAATTCATCAAGCAATAAGTAATGCTGTGCAGAACCACTACTTTCTTTATCCATCTTATTCGTTAAGTCACCTGTCCTAAACTTATCGGCATCCATCAAAAAAGTGTGCAACTCTAGGCCTAAACTATTAGCCCACTCATCGATTTTTTTGGCTTTTTCAGCTAACAAATTTAGTGGGTGTTCCTCAAGGCCCGGCTCATGGCATAGCCATAAATCAACATCACTATGCTCTGAATGAGCCAAAGTACCGGTGCTTCCCATCATGTAGATAGCATGTACATTAGGTTTATAGCGCTTATCTGATTTAAACTTAAAGGTTTGACTGAAAGATCGCGCAACACTGATCGTTTTCTTATCTGGCTCATAAGCAGACACGCCGACAGGCGTATCTCGGGCAACATAACCAGGCATTAAAGGATGGTTAATGTGGTAGAGCAAAGGCAAAACTAAAAGAATATCTTGGTGGCGGGGCACCAAGCCAGCAAAGGTTTTATCGAGCCTATCTGTATTAACCTGCATAAAACGATCACGCACTTTTTTTAGCAATTTGCGATCGACGCCATCGCTAAAATCTGGAGCTAATTTATTCTTAAATACGTTCATACAGTTAGGTCAAAAACTCACTCAACATCCATCAACAACAAATGTTGAAATAGAAAATGTAAAGAACCAGAAATAGTGACAGGTCCATTATTAATCTGTCTTTTCACATAAAACCACCTGAACCAGTTGGTAATTTACGAATACGACAAAGAGGTAATTATAGAGCTTAGTCTAAGTTTCCTTGCTCGACCAAACAAAAGCCACAAAATGCCACAGCTGTTCTATGCTATAGAACATGGAAAATGTTTTTCATTGCGATGATACAAAGCGGACAGATTTAACTATGACAACAAAAAGAGAAATCCTTATTATTGGCACCTACGGCATAGATATTTTCTATGGCATTAATGATGAAATGGAAAAGCATAACTGTCTAACATTCACAACTACCAGCAGCAAGATAGCCTTAGAGTACCTTCAGAACCGTAGTTTTGACGCGATCATTATGAACTTGGAACCTGATGGAAAAGGAGGTATCGCTGAAATTGAACTATTAAGCTCTATTGCAAAATCTCGCCTTCAACAAAATGCTGTTTGCCTGGGCGTTAGTGCTCATTACCCTATCACGCTACCCACTGACAAACTATCAAGGCATTTAAATATCCTTGCAGGCTGGCTTACACTGCCGGTGAAGCCAGACGTTTTAGCAAACCATATCGTTGAATTAATTGAATCACCTCACTCGCTTAGTATTAAAGATAAAAAGTAGCAGAGTAATTTATGACTGAATTAAATATCGACATCAATGATCACATCATGCTGATCACGTTAAACCGTCCTGATATACATAATGCTATATCTCATAAAAGTATGATTGATGAAATTCTAGAAGCTATCAGCATCGCCAATCAGGATAAAAGTATTCGGGCCGTGATACTCACAGGTGCGGGAAAGAGTTTTTGCGCAGGCGGTAACGTTAAGGATATGCGAGATAAAACAGACATGTTTTCGGGAGGTGCCATTGCTATCGAGCAGGGTTATAAACAAGGCATTCAACGTATCCCTCTTGCATTTGCCAGCTTAGAAGTACCGATAATCGCAGCTATAAATGGCGCTGCAGTGGGTGCAGGCTTTGATATGACCATGATGTGCGATATTCGTATCGCTTCTGAATCAGCTCGCTTCGCTGAAAGTTTTGTTAAATTGGGCCTCATACCAGGCGATGGTGGGGCATGGTTTTTGCCTCGAAAAATTGGCCCCGCTCGTGCCGCCCAAATGGCGTTAACTGGCGCAATGATCGATGCAAAAACGGCATTGGACTGGGGTATTATTTCTGAATATCTAAGTCCAGAAAAATTACTTCCCAGAGCGTGGCAAATAGCGAAAGACATCGCACAAAATCCACCTCTTGCCGTTCGTCAAACCAAGAAGCTACTTAAACAAAGCGAAACTCTAAGTTTAGAATCAATGTTAGATTTATGCGCTAAAACACAGGCTCAGCTTCACCAAACAAATGACCATTTAGAAGCCGTTAATGCCTTACTCGAAAAACGCCAAGGTCACTTTCACGGCAGGTAGTTTAAAAAATATATAAACAAAATATCCTTAAAAAATAAATAATTAGATGATTTGAAATTAAGCCCTATACTCAAATAATTGGACTAAATAAATGTACCTGAATGATGGATGAAAAATTGAAAAGCGGAAATAGCCTAGAACAGCTAAAAGATAAAATTAAGCACGTCATCAGACATGCTGCTGAGGATAGGGTTCGAAAGCACTCGGACCAAGCTAACTTTAATTTAGTCGATGTAAATCATTACAATACAGGTCAGGTTTTGGGTAATTGGATGTCTCTGATTCTTATTACCGGCACGCCACTTAAAATCACCTTAAAACTCCATTTCTCACATAAGAATATTAAACAGCTAATTTTCCCCCTTTATCATGCAAGCTCTCCTGTAGAAATAAGTGATCAACAGTCTATGGATTTCATTAAGGAGTTATGCAATCTAACGGCTGGATACATAGAACAAGCATTTGCTCAAAATAATATCCCTCTCGGAATTAGCTTACCGCTAGGGACACGCGGTTTTTATGAGATATTTGCGGACTATAGTTCCGCTACCACTCCAGTCCTAAAATTTGATGATTTATGGAGTTTGAAATTTGAAAACATGGAAATTATAGGTACGGTGATGATTGAAGTCAGCGACATCAATGCGCTAGAAAACCTGGTCTCTTATGAGGTAGAAAATGATGAAGATAGTGATGAGGGGGAGTTCGATTTCTTATGAGTAATTTAAATCAAAATATTCAAGCTTCTCACAAGATCTTATCACTACTTGAAAAAGCCAATTCCCATTCTGAAGATATTATCGATGGCTTACCGGGTATTTTCATTATTCTCAATGAGAACTTTGAGATTTTAAGAGGTAACATTGAATCTTCAAAAATTTTAGGTGTTGATAGTGAAGACTTATTAAGAACATCTTTCCCTGGTTTATTCGAGAAGGATTGCTGGGATATTTTTCAACATAACTTCAACTGTTTAGAAAATGAACCCGATACCGATATTGTAAAGTTCGAACTAGCTATCTGTGATCATAGCCAGGATGCCACTAAAAGGGCTTTCTATTGGCACCTATCCAAAATCAAAGATTCTAACCAAGCTGAAAATGAAATTTATTCATTAATGGCAAAAGACATTTCAGATTTGAGAGAAGCTGAGAATAGATTATCGAACATTTTCACCAACATCCCCTTAGGAATTTTCACCATAAACGATAGAGGAAATATTGAAGATAACTACTCTAACCATCTACTCCATCTACTTGGCACGAATGACTTAAAAGGTAAATCTCTTAAAGATGCTCTATTTCAACCTATCGATAAAGACTTATCCAGAGATGAAAAGCATGGAATTGATAACATCTACACCTGCTTAAAACAGCATGAGAAACAATTTGAACAATTAGTGACGACGTTCCCAACAAATATTTTTTTCTATCGAACCAATAAAAAAGAAGGCAAGCACCTTCAAATTTCTTATAAGTCGGTTTCTTATGATAATTTCGTAAAACAAGTACTAATTATCATCGAAGACCGATCTGCATTTATAGAGTCAGAAAAAGAGCAAGAACGCGCCAATTTATTAGAAAAGCAGAGCAAGGCAATTTACGAAAGTGCCATTCGTGACCCTTTGACAGGGCTCTACACTCGCTTGTATATGGCTGACCGCGTTGAAGCATTACTCAACAGTCATAACAGACATAACATTGCCGATGCATCCTTAGTGTTATTCGATGTTGATCACTTTAAAAACGTAAATGATACCCATGGCCATGATGTGGGCGATAAAGTTTTGAAAGAGATTGCGTCTATTATCCTACGTCAGGCCCGTAACACAGACATCCCAATTCGTTTTGGTGGTGAAGAGTTTATGGTCTTTCTTCCTGCTGACTCTCAATGTGGCTACTTGTTTGCTGAACGAGTCAGAAAGAGCGTAGAGCAATTAGTTGTTCATACTGACAACACCAGCATTTCTGTCACTATCAGTGGTGGTATTGCCAGTCATCAAGTGGGTGAAGGTTTAGATGCACTCATAAAAAGAGCCGACCAAATGCTATATAAATCTAAAAAGGAAGGCCGTAATAAAAACATTGAAGAGGTTCAAATTTGATTTGAATAAGCTCTTACTTTGTTACTAAATAAAACAGGCAGCTAGAAGCCGCCAAGCTAAATTTTAAGTACTTTATAATGGATTTTTGTATGACCAAAATATTAGTTGTGGATGACTCTGAAATTATTAGAGTTCAATTAAAAAATGATTTACTTGCCCAAGGCTACGAAGTAGTTGAAGCGGACAATGGCTTAAATGGCTTAGACGTTGTTGCTAAAAACAAAGACATCAAACTGATTATTAGTGATGTCAATATGCCCGAAATGGATGGTCCGACGATGTGCAAAAAGCTCCATCAAAATCCGGACTCCAAACATATCCCTATCGTCATGTTAACGACCCAAAGCAACCCAGAATTAAAAGCAAGTTGTAAAGAGCATGGCGTGATTGCCTGGATTACAAAGCCTTATAAACTGAAAGGTTTACTAATGGGCATTGAGAAGATTTTATCTAAAGCCTAAGTAATAACACTGTTTAAGATTTATTAACTATCTTGCAGGTTTTCTTGCGCTTATTTCTTGGGTAAAGCCAAAGAAATAACGCTACATAAAGCAATCATTCCAGCCGATACAGCTAAGCACAAGGCCAGCCCATACACTTGAAATAACCACCCTGATAAAACCGTGCCAAGCAACCGCCCAATTGCGTTTGCCATATAATAAAAACCAATATCTAAAGAGGCTCCATCTTCACGCGCATAACTGACAATTAAGTAGCTGTGAATAGAAGAGTTAATTGCAAATAGTCCACCATAAATAAGTAAACCAATAACCAAGACTGCTACTAAATCAAAGCCTTGGTATAAGACTAAAGCTAAGAGTGCCGAACTAATCAACAAAGGTAGTGACCACAAATATGCTGATTTTCCATCAGGAATATTGCCCTTTTTTATTCCTGTTAGTTTAGGTGCCAGCGTTTGTATAAACCCATAGAAAATAACCCACACAGCCAAGAGCATTCCAACCTGCCAATGATCCCATTGCAATTGGGTTGATAAATACACTGGCAATGCGACCACAAACCAAACATCGCGAGAAGCAAAAAGAAATATTCTCGCCGCTGAAAGAATATTCACTGATCGATTTTTTGAAAAAACCTCTGAAAACTTAGGTTTATTTTTAGCTTTACCTAAATCTTGTTTGAGACTTAATAAACTAAAAAGCCAGACAATAAGCAAACAAATAGCCATGATTAAAATGGCATATTGGAAACCAACGAAGGTCAGTAAGGCACCACCTAAAAAGAAACCCACTCCTTTTAGCGTATTTTTTGAGCCCGTCAGTATCGCAACCCATTTATAAAGTTGACCTTGTTCTTCATTCGGGACCAGTATTTTTATTGCGCTTTTCGCGCTCATTTTATTTAAGTCTTTGGCTATACCCGATAAGGCTTGCGCAAGCATCACCCAGATAACCGTGAGGTAAGCGCTCGGAACTAGGAGCATACTTAAAGCTAAGACTTGCAAAAACAAACCAATGTTCATGGTTTTATTCAGGCCTAAATGCGCACCTAACCAGCCACCAAATAAGTTAGTGACGACACCAAAAAACTCATAAAATAAAAATAACATGGCCACTTCGAGGGGACTGTAACCCAAGGCATGAAAATACAAGACCACCAACATGCGCAAGGCACCATCGGTCAGGGTAAATGACCAATAGTTAGCTGTCACAACAAGGTATTGACGAATATCTGGGCTTAAATGAGCGAGCATTTTCATATTAGGTCTGATCTTTTAATCCGACCATGCGCACTAATTCTACCGTTCGATTGGCATAGCCCCATTCATTATCATACCAGGCAAAAATCTTTACTTGTGTGCCATTTACAACCATCGTAGATAGAGCATCAATAATGCTTGAACGCGGATCAGTCTTATAATCTATAGAAACAAGTGGGCGCTCTTCGTAGCCTAAAATATCTTTCAGCCCACTTTCTGACGCGTGCCTTAACAAATCATTTACTTCCTCAACCGTAGTAGCACGGCTCACTTCAAATACACAATCTGTTAAGGAAGCATTCGCTAAAGGTACGCGAATAGCATGACCATTCAACTTGCCCACTAATTCTGGAAAGATATGGGTAATTGCCGTTGCTGATCCGGTTGTTGTGGGAATCAAACTCATACCGCAGGCACGAGCACGACGTAAATCCTTATGTGGTGCGTCTAAAATTGTTGGAGTATTGGTAATAGAGTGAATGGTCGTCATTGAGCCATGCTCTATCCCCAAGCCTTCATGAATTACTTTTACCACAGGCGCTAAGCAGTTTGTGGTACACGATGCGGCTGTAATAATAGAGTATTTAGACTTATCATAAAGCCCATCGTTTACCCCCATTACTATATTTAATACGCCCTCTTCTTTCACGGGCGCTGTTACTACAACACGTTTCACCCCCTGATCAAGATAAGCCTGAAGCACAACCTTGGTTTTCATTTTGCCGGATGCCTCAATAACCACATCACAGCCCGACCAATCGGTCTCTGCAATGGTCTTATTTCTCGATAAGGAAATACGCTGTTCGTTAATGAGTATTCCATCACCTTCAGGTATAGCGTCATGCTGCCAACGGCCATGTACAGAATCAAAGTTAACTAAATGCGATAAGGTCGCCGCATCACCCGCTGGGTCGTTAATATGGATAAACTCTATTTCTGGCCAATCAAAAGCGGCGCGAAAAGACAATCGCCCCATTCTGCCGAATCCATTGATACCTACTTTAATCGTCATAAGTTGTCCTACATTTAGTAATCTATACTTTTAAAATCGTCTCTAGCAACACAGAGCTAGACGTTTAGGGCGTTCATTCATCACACTCAATCTTTCAATAGCCATTTGAATCAATAACAAATTATTCTCAGTAGTTTCGTTTAAAACCACTTTAATCCAAGACGGTAAATTTGGATTGATACGATAATAGACCCACTGCCCCTGTCGCCGATCCAATAACAAACCAGATTTTTTTAGCAAGGCTAAATTACGTGAAATTTTAGGTTGAATATCTTCAAGCGCCACCATCAATTCGCAGACACAAAGCTCGCCTTCATATTGAATCAGCATTAAACAACGTAAACGAATTTCATCCGTCAGATTTTTATAGAATTCGATTGGACTGAAACTGAGTTCAGGCAAGGTGGCCTGCGTTTCAATTGAGATAAAGCTTTGGATGCGCTTATTTATTTCCGACAAGGTTGTTTCAAAAGGAAATAAACCAGTACGACGATAAGGATCCTCAAACGACCACTCAAGTTTGATAGCATCGCTAGAGTAACTTCGACATTCATTCGTAGCTTTATCACACAAAGTGATCACGTAATCGAAGCGCTTATCGTCTAGATCACTAATATGTTTCGACTGTAAAGATCCATCATCAACCCCAAATGGAGCCAAGACCTCATAAACTTGCCTTGGAATTAAGCAAGGTGCTGTACCTGCGCTATAGGCCTCAAAACGTTCACTAGAATGATAACGTAATAATGCCTCCGCCATTTGTGAACGCGCAGAATTACCGGTACAGAGAAATAAAACCTTTAATCTATTCAAAACACCCCCCATACATATGAATTATAGTATATATACTTTTTCATATATTCA
>CAXBKC010000127.1:0-8983 GCA_963975615.1 uncultured Oleiphilus sp. | reverse complement strand
TTGCATCAGGGTGAGCTTTAATGGTGATGTAATACTTACCACTATTAGTCTTATATGAGTTCTTCCTCAGCGGTACACCGCTGAAAATGACCATATTGGCCGATGTATAGGGGATACTTGTTACACGTAATTGGTCTTCAGACAAGGCAGCATTCATCTTGGCATGAATCCCATTTCTGAAAGGGTATCAGACAGTTCACCAAAACGTTCTAACTTACCCTCAAGCTCCTTAACCTTAGCTTTTAGCTCTATATTTTCGGCTTCTAATGATGATAAGCGATTTGAATTTAGAGCTTTACGATGTGCAGTATTATCATATTGCTTTGGCTTTTTAATCGTTTTTTTAGCGATATCATTTAATGGTGGTAGTACTCCTTTTTTTCGCAAATTGTCTTCTAGTGTTTTCAGGTTCTCTCTTAGCATTGGGTTTTGATTTAAGGCTGACTTACCACAACCAATAGCTTTAGCAACTTCCCCACGATTCAATTGACCTCTAAATACAATTTGCTTGAAATCATCATTAGATTGGCTTGCCGCCCACACCTGAAAATCATTTAGATTTTTCTGTGCTTTTTGCTGACCACTCATGCCTTTTTCTGTAGCCATTAAGCACCACCTGTTCTGCGTTTAATTTCAGTCAATGGCTTATTTAACATTTCTACAGCGTCATCTAGGGACTCCATTCGCATACCATGTATATATGCATTGTGTTGCCATAGCACAAAGCGTTGTTTATACTTTTCAATAGTCTTATTTGCTCTTTCCAGTTCTGCTTCCAGGCTCTCAACTTGATTTTGCCAATACTCTACATCGCTATTTACTGGCGGAGCTTCAGTATTTTTGTTCTCACGCAAAAACTGCTTACGTGCTGTGTATGCTTTCTGAATGTCATCGTATCCAGACAAAGCTTGCCTAGATACATCGTCAAGCTGAAGCATTACCATGACTTCTTCACAAAGAAGAGGCCAACTAAGTTTGCCTTTCCATGTTTCGATTAAGTGTAAAACTTCAGAAATGTTTTCGGCTGTAATTACTATTTTAGGCATGATTAAAGTTCCATTAATTCAAACATATCATCTGTAAATCCGAGTTCATCGGGTGATTCAACCTCTGTATCTAAGCCTTTATCTCTCAACATTTCTTTCACAGGAGATGGATCATATTCATCAGGTATTCTTACCACAGCACCGTTAGGTGTATTTTCATTTTCAAGAATACTTATTTTTGTGCGTAAATGAGTTAATCGCCAATGATGATTGCTCACCCAACGATCCGCTCCAAATGTACCCATTTCATGATCTTCCATCGCCTTATCAAATTGAGATGCAACTTCTTGCTCTCGCTTTTTGAGTAACTCTAATGAATCACTAAACCCTTTGATACAGACTAGTTCCTTACACGTTTCACAATCACCACTACGTTGACAAGGTGACATAGCATAATCATGCTCACATATGCCTAGTTCAGTTACTATGGCTGAGCCTTCTAGGTCTTTACCTATGTCTTGGAAAGTCACGGGAATTCTATGCTTAATTTTTTCCAGAACTCCGGCATTCTCAGGAATCATTAAACCTGCCACCTCTTCGGATTTTTGATCTTCCGTTCGATGATCATACTTTTTGTTGTCCCCAACTTTAGCTCGTCCAGCCCAGTTAGCCAAAGTAAGCTCATCCATCCCTCCACTTTCAGCCATAGTACTTAACCAATGACGGGCACCGTGTGTTGCCAATTCAATAGGCAGCCCACTTTTCAAACTAAATCCATGCTTAACCCAAAGTGTACGATCACCTTTAGCTTCTTTCTGAACAAAGCGATCATTTATGTGATTAACAGTGGGGATACAAAATGAAAAACCTCGTGAGTTAAAATCAGTATGAAATTCATTTTCACGATGCAATAATAATGCTTCAGAAACCTTAACATGCCTGTCTTTATCGACATAAGGCCACATCGGAAACTTTTTGATGTACTTATAATATTCAAACGCACCCAGCGCTCGGTATGAAATACAGCCATTATTTTCCGAAAATAATTTCTGAAACCATTTGGTACTTATATTAAAGTTTGATTGCTTATCGATTGAAAAACCCTGTGGAGTGATACACTCTTCATGTACCATAAATTGTTCAGGGAACTCTTCTGCAAACTTAGCTGCTCTTCTAGCAGGTTCGCCAATACGTTCTAGCCGTTTAACAGCCTCTAAGACGATATCTTGCATCACCGTTGGCACCCACTTTATACCAGCCTTACCTTTTTTAGCTGGCACCCAACGTATACCAAGCTTCAGATCTCCTGCTCTGTCTTCTTCCCAAACCAAGCAGTCAACTGGCAGTACAGTTTGCTCTGAGCCTCGTGAGGGTGCAGTCATTAATAGAGCGTAAATTGCAGTGAAGTATTCAGCTTCAATTCCTAATTCAGGAGCCTTACTAAATAATTCAGCAACAAGCATCATTTCTTCAGTGGTTGGCAATTTATCTGAGCGATGCTCTTCACCTTTTTCATCAAGCGTAATAGTTAAGTCTTTGTTTTTCTCATAGGGATTAGACCATTCAGGCAAGCTAGGTGTTATAAAATAATCACGACAAAAGCTTAATATTAACTCCATTTGATAACCAGCTTTGTTTCTTGCTGTTGCATCAGAAAGCTGACGATGAAATACTTCATCAAGCCTTTCCAACACAGTGCCATCAAGTAATAAAATATCGGCTTTGTCTGTTACTAACATTAATGCTTCTTCAAGTACTCGAATTGCTTCCATATGACGCTGTAAGTTGGATACTGGCCTGTCTGTAAATGAATTTTTAATATAGGCTTTAGCAAATTCTAGGTACGGGACTGAGAGAGGTTCATAATGATACGAATTGGAAGGTTTCAGGTTAGTTGAAAACCGAGCTACTACTTTTTGTTTACCTTTAAGTGTATCCCATTTATTTTCATGCCAGCTATCAGAGCCAAATGCTGTTAAATGAGTCCGACAATTACTAATAAACTCATTGAGGTTTTGTTCGCCTGTTAGTTCAACTTTTGCTTTAAATCTAATTACATTACTTGTCATAACTATTGCTCCTCTGGCTCTTGCTTCATATCAGCACAAGCCTGCACCACCCATTCCACAGCAAGTATCAGTGTGTCCTTGGTTGAGGCATACTGTTCACTCTTAGTTGCCTTTAGTCGTGCATCTTTCTCAACGTACAGGCTATTCAAGAATTTTTCATGAGGTGCATCAAGGAGGGGTCTAAACTTTTCACAAAGGTAACAGGCTTCATATCCTTTTATGCAAAAATCATTCGTGCCACAAGCACCAACAACTTCATTTTCTTTATTGGGAACTCGTGCAGATGGATCGTCACCACGCTCTCCATCTGAAACATCCACAATAATTTCACCTTTAAAAGCCTTTGCAAAAGGAGCAAGCTCTTTACCAATGGCTTTGTCAATGTAAGTTACTGTGTCAGCCGTATTTTCCGTATAAACGATCACGTTCTGGGTATCAGACTGATCTAGAGCTTCAGCAATAATGAATGCACTAACCCCCTTACGACCAAGGTTTGTGCCACGAGTTCGACGAAAGCGCCTAGCTGAAAGCTGGATTATGTCGCCAGTACGTTCACTTATAGCTTGATTCAATATGTTGACTTGTCTGATGAAACTATCCCTTAGTTGAACTGAGGATAAATGCAGAAAGTCAGTTTTCAACAAATCATCTAACCCTTTAAAACCCGTATCCTTAGTAATCAATTGCTCTACAGTTTCCCAATCAACAAATAATGGCGTTAGTTGTTTTTGTTCCTCTGTTAATTCAACTATATAAGTCTTAGAAAGCTTACTTTGTTGGCTCTCAACTAGGTTAATAAGAGTTAGATACAGGTCTTCTGTAATAGCTAGTTTCTTGAACAGTTCCCTAAAACCAACTCCCCTTTGCTTTGCCCGTGGTATATTAAGGTAAAAATTAACAGCCTTTGTTTTCGAGCACCTTTCTTTTATAAGATCTATTGCTTTCAATTGGCGTAATTGAACCGCCCTCCTAGCTGTAGCTTGCAAAGTAACCAGATAACTGTAACAAGACAGTGATATTTTATCCTCTGCAAACAATCGTATCAGCTCATTTGCGACAGCTATTTGTTCATTTTGAGTTAATGCACCAGTTCGAGGACAACGGTTGGCAATGGCGACTCCTTTTTTATTTCCTGCAAGCCTCATCCCTTCCAACACTTTTACAACTTGGCTATTAATCCCTTTATAACCATAATCATACCAACTGATTAAGAAGCCACGGAGTGCGCCCAAATACCATCCATGTTCGTCATCAAGCATTGCTCGCCAGTTTCTAATCACATGCTCATCAATAGATTTACACCCAGTATCACGTACCATTCGTTGAAATCTAAGATACATATTTGAAGTATGACTAGATGAAACTTCTTCAGCATAGCGTGCTAAAGACTTCCTGAACCCAATTAGTGTTTCTTCATCTATCCCCAAAACATCACGCTGAAAACTGATTGTTATATCTTTGTTTAAAATCCACTTATTTGAATTAATATCGAAGCTGTAACCATCTCTTGAGACTTTAAAGGGAACATCTAGAGTAGCTAACGATATTTTTTCTTTACCGATTAGGGCAATATTATTCATTACTACCTCCTTGACTGCCTGATTCATTTCTTACTTGGGATGCTTTTCTGTTAAGTTCTTCTTGATCCATTAATGATATTTCATTGGCTTTTTTAGATACATGACGCTTGTTATAGGTATTTCCTGACTTCTCACTTGAGTGGCCCATCTGATGTTTTCGCATCTTAGCTTCTTTACCGCTATCTATATGCGTATATCCATCAGCCCCAGATGCTGCCAATTTGTTATTATTATCAACTTTTTCGGAAAACCCTTCATTCCAATCATGCCTAAAATAGTGAGGGTGGATATCTACAAACTTTTCGTCAACTTTTTTCATTGCTGGTACAATTGTGTTATCAAAGGTTGATCTAGAAATAGGGTTGCCCTGTGTAGCCCCTTTACGATTAACTACAAATAGATAAGCGTGTTTTTTAGCATTTGGGGTTTTTGCGCGATACATTGAAATATAACGACTCAGCAACTCCGCTGTCTCATCACTAATTCTAAGTTTCCTCTCTCTTGTTTTTGCTACTGGCTGTTTTTTTCGAGGGTCATTCTTGTCGTCATGTGTTCGCCTTACCCAGAAAGATTTTTTGTTGCCGTGTAAAGTCATATCAGTCAATGTGAGTGAAAGCATCTCGCCACTTCGAATGCCATGACGATCCATCAAATGAAACATCAGGTGATTTCGAAAGCGGACAGCTTTTTGCGTAAAAGGATTTATTGGATTGTCATAGTGAGCAACGGCCATAAACTCTTTGACTAGATCTTCTGGTAGAGTTTTATCATCAGTTTCATCTAAAACATTACGACCTTTTCCTTTAGGTCGAGCTGCCTTGAACTCCTTTTCCATTTTTTTAATTTCACGATTGAACCTAGGGTTAACAATATTCTTAACAGCTAGCTTGGCGAGAAAAGTTAAATACTCAATAACTGATGTCATGCGGTTATAATGGTGATCTCGCCCAACCGAAGGTGTTACATCAACTAACTTTGGCGTATCAATTATGCTTATGACTTTATTTCTGCCTTTACTTGCTTTGTTTTTTCTATCTTTAGATTGCTGTATATCGATTGCAAGGTGGGATTTAATATTCTCAATATCTTCCTCACAAAGAAACTCACCTTTCTGAAATTCCTTATAAAGATCTCTCTGCTCATTTTTCAACCAAGAAAAAAACCATTTTACGTGGCTAAGTTTATTTGAAATAGTCTGCGCAGACGTAGTTTTAGATCTTAATTTTGTTGTTACCCAAAGTGTTGTATAGAAGTGCGGCATCTGATCACTTCCCATTAAAATAGGGTAGCGTTCACCATTGTCAAAAATTAATGTTTCACTACTATAATCAATCATCGAACAACACCTTATTTTAACACTTTAAACTTACGTAAGACCTAGTGAATCATGATTCAACCAACTTGTAAAGTGTAAAAAATAAAAAACCCAGCAAATATGCTGGGTTTGATGTTTATCTGTGGTTAATATAGTTTTATATTAACACTTTTAAATTAAACGTGATCTAGAACGGAATATCGTCATCAAAGTCTATCGTTGGCTCTTGTGGATTTACCTTAGGTGCTGACTGCTGTTGAAAACCGCCACCTTGCTGTGCTGCAGATTGCTGCTGATAACCGCCACTTTGTTGTGGTGCTGATTGTTGTTGAAAACCACCGCCTTGCTGTGGTGCTGCTTGTTGTTGAAAGCCGCCACTTTGTTGTGCAGGCTTATTGTAAGCTTGTTGAGGTGCCGCTTGTTGCTGAAAACCACCTGATTGCTGTGGGGCTGACTGCTGCTGAAAGCCACCACCTTGCTGAGATGTTTGTTGATTGAAACCACCAGCACCCGCGCCGCTACCACCACGAGAATCTAACATTTGCATTGTGCCGTTAAAACCTTGTACAACGATTTCAGTGGTGTATTGATCTTGGCCTTGTTGGTTCTGCCATTTGCGTGTTTGTAAAGCACCTTCAATGTAAACTTTTGAGCCTTTTTTCAGGTATTCGCCTGCAATTTCAGCCAACTTGCCGAACATAACCACACGGTGCCATTCTGTTTTTTCTTTTTGTTCACCCGTTTGCTTGTCTTTCCAACTTTCAGAAGTTGCAATAGTGAGGTTAGCAACACCACCACCGTTAGGCATAAAACGTACTTCAGGATCTTTTCCTAAGTTACCTAAAATTATTACTTTATTGACACCAGCCATGAACAAAATCCTATAATTTCAGTAAAGCAGCGCTTTACTCATTTAACATTATTCCAAGCGAAAACTTGCTCAGAATATTTATTTTTAATAACGATGAAGAGATTCTAACATTAGACGTAAAAAATTACGCTAGATTTACCCCATTTTTATAAAATATTTTATCTAAGAAAAGCTAGCTTCTATTCAGCCACAAAGAGGTGCTTTTTCATTTCATTTTGGATATCAGCAGGAATTTTTAGAGAGCGCTGATTTTCATAACAAAAATTTACCATCACTGCTGTGCCTGACGCGCATTTAATATCGTTTTGCCATAGTTCTTGATATACGTCGAACGATGAACTGCCTATTCTGTCAATATAAGTACGTAGTTCAACCGCTTTGCCATAGAATATTTGTGCATGAAAGTTAACATCAATTTTTGCTAGAATTAATCGCCATTGTGTGACGTTTAGCTCAGGCATAAAAATTTTAAAAACTGGCTCGCGTGCGCCTTCGAACCAGATAGGTAACATAGTATTATTAATATGACCAAGCGCGTCAGTGTCACAAAATCGAGGGGTTATCACTTCAGTAAACATAAAAACTCTTAATAAACGGACATTATTGCAACATTCTACAGAGATTTATTAACAAGGTAATTAATTTAGTCACAGTTTGTTGTATGCTGACTACAGATTAATAATAAGATAAAGGCTTGTTGAAGTTAATTTTATTCTCTGCTCGGCAAAAATTGTCGATACGTTATAAATTCAGAGTGCTAAATTTACAACATCTATAGACACTAACACCATGACCGATTTTATTGAAGTATACCCCAATGCACTTAGCCAAGAGTTTTGTGAAAAGTTTATTTTAGATTTTGATAACAGCCAACACCAGGTTGCCGGCAGAACGGGCAATGGTGTTGATACCACAAAAAAACTCAGCCAAGATATTTATTTAAATCAGCATGCGGAGTTTCAACCCGACCTGCAAACAATTTTACATAGCTGTGCTGATCATATTACCGAATATATTAGTAAATACTTTTTTAGTCTTATTAGCGGTATATCACTAACCGTTCGACACCCAAAAACTCAACAACCAGTAGTACTAACCGTCGATAATTTTGAAGAAGTCGGTAAACCGAATGCATTTAATTTGATCAAATACCTGTTTAATTTAGCACCAATTAACGCTCAACGTTACGAACAAGGTAAAGGTAATTATGGTTATTGGCACTCAGAAATATATCCTCAACCGGGTGAGAACAAAGCACTACATCGCGTGTTGTTGTTTTTGATTTACTTAAACGACGTTGAAGACGGTGGTGAAACCGATTTTTATTACCAAAATAAAAGTATTAAACCTAAAGCAGGTACTATGGTTATTGCCCCCTGTGGCTTTACTCATACCCACCGCGGTAACATTCCTATTTCATCAAATAAGTATGTTTTAACGTCTTGGGTAAGCTTTAATCCGGCCAAGCAAATTTATATTGGTTAAAGTGTAAAACTACTCTTTGAGTAAAGTATGGCCATCACTTGCCATCCATGGCATACCGTTCGTCCTGAACATCATTCCTTGCCATCCATGGCATCATGACATACCGTTCGTCCTGAACATAAAAAAGCATAATCATTTCATTATGCTTTTAATTTAGTTCAACGCTAACGATTTAAGTTTATTCAGTTATTTTCTCTGGCATTGCTTCACTATCATCAGTAACTTTCCCATCATTTTCCTGCTGGTTTCGTAAAAAACCTGCCGCTTCTTCATCAGCATTAGTGAGTTGACTAGGATTGTAGCGAGAAGCATTATTTACTTTTAAAATATTCTCTGCGTGCTGTAAATCAGCGGTATTAGAGAAACCGGCAATATTTTCACGTGCACGTAAAAATGCTTTAATTTCGTCAACAATACCACTTAACTCATCATCATTTTTCGACATCGACATCACGTAACGCGGCATTTCAACATTACGAGCACCGCTAGTGGCAAAGGTGCTTGAACTAATACGAGAGCTGACTACCCACGGCGTAATTGACGACTTAACAATAACATTTTCACTACGTGTGGAGTCATGGATCGACATGCCGGTTGACATTTTTGACTCAGAAAAAGTTCCTTCGGTTTTCATATACATCAACAGAGAATTAAACTGCAATTCTGCCCAAAATATA
>CAXBKC010000126.1:0-8986 GCA_963975615.1 uncultured Oleiphilus sp. | reverse complement strand
TTTCTGCTATTTAGATCTTACCAACTAAATCCAAGCTTGGAGTTAAGGTTGCTTCACCTTCTTCCCATGCTGCTGGGCACACTTCACCGTCGTGATTTGCTACATACTGGGCAGCTTTCACTTTACGCAACATGTCTTTCGCTGAACGACCTATACCTAAGTCGTGAACTTCAGATACTTTGATAATGCCTTCTGGGTTTGCGAGGAAAGTTCCGCGAAGTGCAACACCGTCTTCTTCAATCATGACATCGAAACCGCGAGTAATTTTACCTGTTGGGTCACCAATCATTGGATACTTAATCTTGCCAATAGCATCAGAACTGTCGTGCCATGCTTTGTGAGCAAAGTGTGTATCTGTAGATACTGAGTAGACTTCTACACCTAGCTTCTGAAACTCATCATAATACTTAGCCATATCTTCTAATTCAGTTGGACAAACGAAAGTAAAGTTGGCTGGATAGAATATAAAAATTGACCACTTACCTTTAACATCTTCTGAGGTAATCGTTTTGAATTCACCATTGTGAAATGCTTCTGCTTTAAATTCTGGAATACTTTGGTTAATTTTATTAGACATGAATCGTTCCTCTATTTTTCGTTTATCTGTTAATTCCGAGAAAGTGTTTGTAGTACTTCCCTCAGCGACAGAGAGAGTTTAACCAAAGCTATTGATTGAATAAATCACATAAACCAGATTATGATGTTCTAAAAAACAGAACATCGTTTTAATACTGACTTTAATTTTTCACAGAGACCCAAGCCTTATGATTTCTCTCAAGCAACTTCATTATGCTCTTGCAGTTGAAAAGCACCTTCACTTCAAAAAAGCTGCTGAGGAATGCTCGGTTTCCCAGTCTGCATTAAGTACTGGCCTAAGTGAGCTTGAAAAACAACTCGGTATTCAAATCTTTGAGCGTGATAATAAAAAGGTACTGATCACACCCATAGGCCAAGCAGTACTAGATAAAACACACACGATTAAGATGGAAATCGACGATTTATATCAGCTCGCCCGTAGCCATAACAAACCTATGAGTTACCCAATGACACTGGGAATCATTCCGACTATTGGTCCTTACTTACTCCCCAAAGTACTACCTAACCTGCGAAAGCAGTTCCCGGACTTTCAATTAAGAATTATCGAAGATCAATCTCATGTCTTAATTGAAAAAGTCCGTAACGGTGACATTGACACTGCCATTCTGGCCTTACCTTTTGCACATGAAGGCTTATTAGCCTTCGAGTTTTGGGAAGAAGATTTTTACTGGATAACTCAAAGTGATGATGCGATGGCGGCAAGAGATAACATTAATAGTGATGAGATTAACCATTCACAATTAATGTTATTGAAAGACGGTCATTGTTTAAAAGACCATGCACTGTCTGCATGTAAACTACAGCCTAGCCAGACCAACCAAATATTTGGCTCAAGCAGCTTGAATACCCTGATTCAAATGGTCGCTGGCAGAATGGGTACCACGATCGTGCCAGAAATGGCTTTAGACCAACTTGTTTCCAATAGCAGTGAACTCCATGCCGTACATTTAAATGAAACAAGTCCACATAGGCGCATAGCCTTTATCATTCGGCCTAATTACGCGGGCGTGACTAATATTGAAATTTTAATGAAACAATTTAATATCGATTTAAAAATGTTTAAGAAAACGGCAAAACTCTAATCTGCTGAGAAAAAAATATCACCATAATAAACAACAGCATGGCCCTTACTATCATCCGTATCGGTCATGATTGCGATGCCTTCTATTTGGAGGATATCTTTTTCTAGCCATGCTTTGAAATCAGCTTGAACATGTCGCTTTTCTGTATACCAAATTCCGGTATCGTCAGACTTATCTCTTACCGCTTTCATTAAGGCATTATCTGGCGCATAGGCATTTGGCCACATTTGCTCTTTCGCGTTTCGACTCGACCAAACATAGTTCAAAGCTTTGGTTTGCCAGAAAAACCAACCACCTGAATGTATGAGATAAATTCGGGCAACATAGTCATCACCCGATTTAGTTGTTTCGGGTAACTCAGGCAAAGTCTTTTCTACTTTCCAGCTCCAATTCAAGTAAGGTGTTTTTGTGATATCGATATCTTCTTTCAACAAAAGGCCTGAAGCACTATCCTTACTTTCAGCTCTGATTACAGTGCCAGACTCTGCCTTAATGACAGTATAGTCAGTCAAATCATGAAAACGTATTTCTTCCCAAGCGTTTCTATTAAAGTTTAAAACATCTAATATAGAAATCTTCAAAAGTGGCATTGGTTTACTCACCTCTGAATATATGTTTTCATTCATAAAAATGCTTAATAGTAAAAATAAACTTACCCGATAACTTAAGCGAGTAAGTTCAATAAAATGCGTATTTTGTCGTTCCTTATCCATCCAATAAATCTCTTATTACATATAAATAGATTAAACTTGAACTAACCAACTTGCTCATTGAAAGGCTCGTCACATGACCCGGAATTTCAGGTTCTTTCAAACAAGTATACCTCTATGTGTCTACATTAGCTTTGTCACGCCCATTTGCTATGCTGGCATAGATCAAAGTACTGATACCAGCAATCTAATCAACTTGGTAATTATCAGCATAATCATCTTAATAGCTATCTCTGGTGTTTATTTAATCTGCATTCAGAAAATGATTAATAACAAAAATACCCTGAGAAGCAAGCTCCAAGACCTACACTCTAAAAATGATGAGTTTTTAGATGAAAAGTATCAATGGCTAGATAGAGAAACTGAAATGCTCAACATAAATTTAGAACTTGAAAAGCGACTAACGGCAAGAACTGAAACGGTCAATAAAGTAAATCATGAACTAACCAAAGCCCTAGAAACACTAAACCATCAAGCCCAGACATTAGATTCTCTGATAACAGCCCTCGAAAGTAGCAACAGTAAAATACTTATTATTGATAAACACTACCGTGTTTGTTTTGCGAGTAAAAACTTCTTAGAGTTTACAGGTCTGGTCTTAAACGATATTAAAGACCAGCCTCTTAAACGCATTGAAAAGCATATATGTTTACCAGAAATGGCCACTGATGGTTTAACACAAAACAAAGATGGTTTGATTGATACTCGACTAAAGTGCTTAGACAAGCATGGTTTAAGCCACGCCTTAGATGCACGTATCGCGCTTAGTTGGTCCGACTTAAAAGAAATCATTCACTATGTGATTATTTTTGATGATAAATAATTAACTGAATTGAAATCTGCTCAAGCCAAATCAAACTCAACCGAGAATATCACTCCACTTCCATTGACTCGATTTTTACCATCTAGCTTGGCTTTATGCTGATCACAAATAAGCTTCGCGATATGTAAACCTAGGCCTAGGTGAATGCTTGACCCACTTGAGCGCGTAGATACCATGGGTGAAAACAGCTCTTCCGTGCGCTGCGAGGAAAGTAGTGGCCCATCATTTTCGATGCTGATTAAAATATGTTTCGGGTGGCGCTCAACACTCACCAATACCTTGCCATTTTCAGTACAGAAGCTTTTCGCATTATCGAGCAATTTATCGAATAACTGTTCAAGCCGACTACTATCCGCTTGAATAAAGGCTGGCGTGTCATCCCATTCGCTGCGTTCAATGGGTTTGTCCCAAGTCGACAAGTAACCGTCCAGAAATTCAATTAAATCTAGATTAATTAATTGTTCTTGCTGAATGGCGCTTTCAAGACTTGCTGCCTCAGTCAGATGAAGGGTGATTGAACTAATCTGATCAATTCCGGTATCCATTTTATGGATGTAATTGTTTTGGCTAAGTTCTGGCTGTTCATCCAAGAGATTTTCTAAAGAAGTGCGTAGTTTATTCAAAGGATTAGATATTTCATGACGTAAGGTTTGCGGGATTCGCTCCAGAAAGCTGACATAAGAATATTGTTTCTGTAGAAGCGTCGAGATGCTTCGTGATAAATCGCCAATTTCATCCGGAAAGTTTCGGCTTGCTTGTATCGTGGTTTGTTCAATTCTACCTTCATGATCAATGGACTTTCTTGCCTCTTCACTCAAACGTGAAATGCGCCTGACTAAGATAAAGGCATAGAAAAATAGCACTAAAAACAACAGTCCGATGGTCGCTCCAATTTTGATCGCGATAGTACGCATGCGCGCTTCTTCTTGCGCCAGCACGTGATTAGCTGACTCTTCGATCACCACCACTCCGAGTGTTTCATCACCGTCGATAATCGGGTAACAAACAATGAGCCGGCTCAATTCCCCATCAACATCGCTTAGCTGCCTAAGCGGTTCTATCCTGCCTTCGAGCGCATCTTTTACACATTGGCTATCGAATGAAATTGGCTGTAGCTTGCTAGCGTATGGATTTTCTTTTGGCATATCACGCTCAGCATAAGCCCACTCTCTGCCTCGACTATCGACAATCCAGAGCCGTGCATACGTATTTTTCAATTCATCAATAACGCGTTGAAGTTCTCGTGCATGCAAGGCCACTGGATTAAGTTTATCTTCCAAACTTTTAGGTAAGCTCGCCACGATGGCTCTTGGCCCAAGTTCTGGGTCATCGTCGACATCAACAATGGCTACATGAAGCTGAGTCGGACTCGTATCAAGTTGAGCAATAGGAAGCCTAAACTCAAGCGCATAACCTGTTTCTGTTTCACGCCAATAGCCTTGAATTTCGGTTCGATGACTAGGAACCACCTCTCCAGCGCCTGCGCTATAAAAATCCTTACCAAACTGCCATTGGGCATCGGTAAAATAACTTGATAGCGGCCCCTCTTTTTCTGCTGGAATAATAATGCGTTGAAGGCGGCCAAAGGCATCGTAATAAGTTAACTGCGCATGGTCGTTATAATCTAAACGTAAATGAGAAGGCTCTCGATACACAATCTTGTCATCACGCACATCGATCGCCACATAAAGATGTTGTGAGGACTGAGCAAGGCGCAAGGAAAAGGCCGATTCGCTCATATATTCTGGCTGAGCTAACCAGATAGGATGATTGATATTAAAGCGCTGTTCTTCATTCTTGGCAGGCGTCGCAGATTTCGGCCAATCGCCAAAAAAACCATCCAAACGAATCGGAGTTTTAATCGCTGGGGCACTTAGTGCGTGCTTTTGTAGTTCACTATCTTCATCAGCGGCAAGTAAGGCGCGGATATTTTGCTGCGTCGCTAAAAGCGTAGTTGCAATCACTTTAGCTTCACTTTCTTGAATACGGCTTTGTGCGCTGAGCACGGTTTCACGGATATCATTCCAATAGCTGATACCTAACAGAGGAATCACCACCAAGACTAAACTGAACAGCGATATCTGTGTGCGAATCCCAAAGCGTGGCACTAGGGTGCCTCCCATCGATAGCCAAAGCCGGGCTTATTCCGAATATGGGTAAACTCATGACCTAGGGCATTAAATTTTTTCCGAACATTCTTAATATGGCTGTTAATCGTACCGTTGGTCACCATTCGCTGCATGGTACTTTCACACAGGCTGTTGTAATCGATACCTTCTGGCCCTGCTTTCAAAATAGCATTGAGGATACGAAACTCTGTTAGCGTTAAAGGTAAGGTTTTTCCATGCCAGGAAACATAGGATTTATCTTCATCAATAGCGAGCGGCTCTTGCTCAAGAGCGGCACTTGTTAGCACTTGATTGATTTCTGGCTGTGTAGTTCTGGCTTGATGGATCCGTAATAGGCTTTGAATTCTTTCTGCCAATAAGGCTAAGGATATTGGCTTGGTTTGATAATCCCAGGCACCCAAGCGTAACCCAAAAACCTGATCGATCTCATCAGAACGATCACTTAGAAAGATAATCGGGATATTGTCGCCTCTATCCAATAATTTACGGCAGATCGTGAACCCTCCTTCCGAGTCCTCCCCCAAGACCACATCAAGCAAAACCAAATCAGGACGCTCATGGCAAATACCTAGCAATGCTGTTTCGACAGACGCATAACATGTCGTTTGAAAGCCTTTTCGCTGCAAAGCATCGGCATAGTTCTGCTGTTGATCTAAATCGTCTTCAACGATGGCAATGCGAGAGCTCATTGATTGAATATCCTGTTTAAGTTCTTTAATACGCGCAGGCCTAACTATAACCCAGTTTATAACGAAATCCTGCCCTAAAACATGACCTCCATTTTATCTCCATTCTCACCATCTTCTGGAGAATTCATCCATTTGCCTCCAGAGCAGCTCCATTACCTAGAGCCCAGAACTTGTTTGAATAGCCCTACAGATTTGGGATGCAGCAACAGGCATTTTTTATCTGACCTATACAAGCAGAACTATACAAACAAAATTGGAGAATGATATGAAAGCGAAAACTAGCAAATTAGCTATGACAATACTGGCGCTAAGCCTAACACAAGCAGCAAGCGCGACTGAAAGTCCTGCCAATAAAGAGGCCGATAATACTAGCACCTACTGGGGTGTAGGCATTGGTTCGGTCTTAGGTGCAGTAATTGCCGGCCCTCCTGGTGCCGCTATTGGCGCTACCTTAGGCGGGTCAATTGGTTGGGGAAAAGATCAAAATGACGCCTTGGATGAAAGCTTAAGCACACTTGAACAACGTGAGCTTGCCTTCCAACAAAACACTCAGAATCTCGAGCAGAAGCAGCAATCTTTACAAGCATCAGCGCAGGAAATCCTCAAGCTAAGACGCGCTAACGCTGAGCAGGCCTCTCGCCTTGGTGACCTGGAATCAGAAAATAAGGTAAAGCAGCAAAACGCTGATTTTATGAAAAGCTTAGTCGCGCATTATGCACAGGATATTTACTTTCATAGTGGTCAGTCAGAAGCACCTGATTATGCCCAGTCACGCTTAGCTAACTTGGTTGAGCTATTAAAGTCGCACCTAGATTTGCGTGTGACGTTAAAGGGTTATACCGACCCAAGTGGTAGTGCAAAGCTCAATGCAAAATTAGCTCAGGCTCGGGTTGATGGCATTAAAGAACTACTCAAGGCTGAAGGTATTGAAGAGGGCAGAATAAGTGGTTTAGCCGTAGGTGAATTGGAAGTCGCAACAGAGCTTGATAAAAATCTAGATACCGTAGCAGTCACAGATACAAGCATGCCCAAACCCAAGCCTAAAAACTCTGTACTCGAACGTCGTGTGTCTATTGAACTAAGCCTCGACAAACCTGTGGAAGAGCAATCCCTTGCGAGCCTTTCAGTTGTAGATCAAATAAGGACAGAGCAATGAGGTGCTTTGTTGCGCTTGAAGAGGATCTGCTAATGGAGTTGTGGTTGCTTGATCCAGACCTAGTAGCTCCCTTTTCAAGACCTTCTGCAAAAGCATCTTTATTAACCACTGAGCTCGTTGAGCCAGTCGAAACGCTTAAGGAACGGAGTTTATCGGCTTCGATAAATTTGCCTAGACACTCAGATGGACTGCGTGCAGACAGTTAAAGACCCTTCGACGGGCTCAGGGACCGACTTATTCTCGATCGTTGAGCCCGACGAAACGTACTAGTTACAACTGAAAGTTTGATCTGAACCAGAAACTCAGGGGCGTTCCTGAAAAACATTCTTCATATCCAAAAAGTCCGATGGAGGCTTTATGAAAAGTCATACTTATCCACTCATCCCGCTGACCTTCTTAAATGAATTGGCAGGTGAAGAAAACCAAATCCATTCCATGGCGTCAGTACGATCCCAGCAAGGACTTAAACACATGCTTAAAAACGTGGCTATTTTGTGCTGCTTACTCATATTGTGGTTTATTTCTGATGCGGTATTGGCAACGCCTACAGAAGAACCTAACTTTTCATCTATGTGGTTAACAAGCCAGGATGGCTCAGAGTCCTTCTCAACAGAGGCACTTTCAACTGAAATTAGTATGTCGGTGTCTGGCCCAATTTTACGGGCAAAAATAAAACAAAGGTTTCGGAATACTTCGCAAATGTGGTTAGAAGGAATGTATAGCTTTCCTCTACCAGAGCAAGCGGCCGTTGACGAGTTGCGTATGATTATTGGCGAACGCGTGGTCGAAGGCCAAATCAAAGAAAAGCAGGCAGCTAAAAAGAGCTATGAAAAAGCACGCGCTAATGGCCAGCGAGCCAGCTTGCTTAGCCATCATCGGACCAATATGTTTACCACATCTGTCGCCAACATTGGCCCTAAAGAAGAAATTATTGTTGAGTTTGAATATCAGCAAGTTCTCGACTTTCAAGATCATCAATACAACTTGCGCTTTCCCATGGTCAGTACGCCACAATACACCCCAGCGAGAACTCAGCTTGATAACGACTTTATAAAACCAATCACAGCTATTCGTTCAAGTGACTCTAAGCTTGGCAACCCAATTTCTATAAAAGTAGATCTACAACCAGGTTTCCCAATCGAACGACCGTCGAGTATTAGCCACCCTATTTCGGTCAATGTCCTAGGCAAAGAGCATTACCAAGTCGATCTAAAAGGCTCGGCAGAATTATCAAATCGTGACTTTATTTTATCGTGGAAGTTGAAACATCTATCAAAACCTATGGTCAGTATTTTACGCGAAGATGTCGGTGAGCAATCGTATGGTTTGATGATGGTCATGCCACCACAAGCCTCAACAGATGCCTCTCAACTTATTCCTAGAGAGTTAATTTGGGTCTTGGATGTATCCGGAAGCATGCAAGGCGAATCGATAGAACAAGCTCGTTCAGCCATACTTAAAGCGCTTTCAAAACTAAGACCGGAAGACTACTTCAATATCATTTATTTCAATACCCAAGCTTGGCAGATCTTCCCTAATAGCCGAGCAGGCCATGCGGATAATTTGAATTTAGCGCGCGATAAAATACTCAAGCTAGAAGCCAATGGTGGTACCGATATGCGCCCTGCATTAAGCCTAGCTTTAAATCAGCAGGACAATAGCGAGCGGCTGCGTCAGCTTATCTTTATCACCGATGGTGCGGTTAGTAATGAGGCCGAACTATTTTCATACATTAAGGATAATCTAGGGGCAACAAGACTATTCACTGTTGGTATAGGCTCTGCACCCAATAGTTATTTT
>CAXBKC010000125.1:0-9078 GCA_963975615.1 uncultured Oleiphilus sp. | reverse complement strand
TTATATCGTGAAAAGTTCGAATGTAAGCACGTTGCTGAAGAAATACTAAAGTTAAAGACTTTCGACGAACTTCGCTTTAAGGTAACCAAAATCCAATTCTGTCGTTATCAAACGGCAAATATTCAAGGCCCTATTGAAGTGATAAAAGAGATAACGTTTTAAATATATAAAAAGCCCCACAATGAAGTAGTCATTTCCGTATAATAATCAGCTATTGTTTAAGACACTTACCGCTAAGAGTAAATCAGTGATATCTAAACTACCCAAATGGATAGAATATGGCGCTTTCGTTTTAGCCTTTGTCGCTGGTTGCATTAATGCCATTGGACTTCTGGGTTTTGAGCACCAATCAGTTTCACACGTATCTGGCACAGCAACACTCGTTGGAACAAGCATTCTCAACGATTCTGCTGAAAGCACACTTCACCTCATCGGTATTTTAGTGTCTTTTTTTATAGGCGCCTCGTTATCTGGTTTATGCTGCACGGAAACGCACTTAAACTAGGTAAGCACTACGACACAGCCTTGGTGATTGAGTCCTTGCTAATTTTTTCGGCGCTATTCTTACTAACAGAAGGCTCTTTCTATGGCCACTTTGCTGCATCCGCTGCCTGCGGACTTCAAAATGCCTTAGCGACAACCTATAGCGGAGCAATCATTCGCACCACCCATCTAAGCGGTATTTTTACTGATTTAGGCCTTATGTTTGGCGGTGCCTTCAGGGGTGAAGCATTCGATAAAAGAAAGGCTATTCTATTTTCACTTATCATCATGGGTTTTATATTAGGCGGTACATGCGGGGCATACCTCTTCAGCTCATATAAATTTAATGCGCTAATAGCCCCTGGCGTTATTTGCTTGGTATTAGCAGTCGCATATCGAATATATTCGAAGCACATGCATTCAATAAATAGCGTTTATTAAATATACTCAGGTTCTGGTGACATCAACTAATATGCTACAAAAGGCAATCTAAGCGTTATGTATATACCTAAAAACTTTGAAGTAACTGAAACCAGCGAAATTTTTTCATTTATTGAAAGGAATGCCTTCGGCCAGATCATTTCGAATCTAAATGGCAAGCTATTTTCTACCCACATCCCTTTTTTAGTATCCGATGATAAAAAACAATTACTTGGTCACTTGGCAAAACAAAACCCACAAATCCAAGCCCTTGATGGCCAAGAAGTGTTAATCACCTTAGAGGGTCCACACGACTATATTTCACCTTCTTGGTATGAAGGCTCTGGCGTACCAACTTGGAATTATCAAGCCGTACATATTTATGGGACATGTACAGTATTTAATGATCCTGAGCGCCTTGTCCAAGTTGTCAACACACTGACTGAGAAGTATGAATCAATGTTCGAAAACCCATGGAAGCCGGACTACAAAACAACTATGCTGAGCGCTATTACTGGCATTGAAATAAAGATCACCAACATACAGTGCCAATATAAGCTAAGCCAAAATCGATCAGAACAAGACCGAAAGAATGTCATCCTGAAATTGAAAAGTAGTGGCTCTATTTTGTTAGCCGAAGCGATGGAAAGAACCAACGATAAAAAATAAAAACTCTTACCAACCTAAAAGTGCTCTACTTATGTTTGAACTAAAAACGATCTTCCTGTTCATCGTTACGGCTATCGCAGAGATAGTTGGTTGCTACTTACCTTATCTTTGGCTGAAGCAAGAAAAAAGTATTTGGTTACTTGTACCTGCTGCAATGAGCCTTGCCTTATTCGCTTGGTTATTATCACTTCACCCTACGGCTGCCGGCCGAGTTTATGCCGCATATGGTGGAATATATGTGCTAGTTGCATTATCTTGGCTCTGGTTAGTCGATGGCATTAAGCCCACTTCATGGGATATTATTGGTGGTCTGATAGCATGCTTAGGTATGGCTATTATCATGTTTGCACCAAAGAACAGTTAAGGTATTTAATTTTAATAACTTACCTTATCTCTTTTTACAAATAATAGAATTTTAGAGAAAAGAAGTATGGGCACTAAAACCTTAAAACAACTATGTCAGTGTGAGTGCGGAACAACTAAATTTACCATTATCGGTGAGCCTATTGTCCGTATTGCCTGTCATTGCAAAATTTGCCAAGAGTTTAACAAAGCAGCCTACGCAGATATCACAATTTTCTTATCTAAAGATGTGATCTTAGAAGATATAAAAACAGTCAGTTTGAGAAAATACAAATCGCCTCCTGCCGTAAAGAGAGGAACCTGTATTGATTGCGGCAAACCCGCCATTGAGTTCTTGGATTTACCACTATTTCCATCTCTAACTATTATTCCTAGCCAGCTCATTCCTTATGGCCCATTATTACCAAAGTTATCGGCGCATATTTTTTATCATCGCCGAGTCGCAGACATTGAAGATGAATTACCCAAAATAAGCGGTTCTGTGAAAAGCCAATTAGCCTTAAGTAAAAAGCTGTTACCCGGTATTTTTAATAAGCTTATTAACCCTTAAAAACTCGTGTCAGTTATACTTTCAGAGTATTGTCTGGCTTATTCAAGCACAAATAATTAACTTAATATAAAAGGAAAAATTATGGACATTACCGGACTATTAATATTCTTAGCAATTGGTGCTTTAGCTGGCTGGCTAGCAGGAAAGATAATCAAAGGCGGCGGCTTTGGCTTAGTTGGCAACATTATTATAGGCATAGTTGGCGCTATTATTGGGGGCTTTGTGTTTAGCTTATTGGGCATATCCGCTGGCGGCTTAATCGGTTCAATTATTACCGCTACGGCTGGTGCCGTGATCCTTTTATACGGAGTCAAACTCATCAAAAGGATGTAGCTTTCAATATCTATACTGCGTATATTTAGCCTTCTAGAAAGTTCAGCGTCTAGAAGGCTAAATACAATTAATGCCCCTTAAATATTGCTGGTCGCCTTTCCACAAAAGATTGAATACCTTCTTTCATATCCTCACTGGCCATTACAGGTAACAGGTCTTTAAATAATCGATCAATAGCTGCACGCTCCCCTTCATCGCGCGCAATCTGGGAAGACCTCAAACTCCCTTGAACACCTAAAGGTGCGGCATTAGCTATGCTCGTTGCAATAGCCAAGGCTTTTTCATATTGCTCTCCGGGTTCACATAATTCTTGAATCATGCCCATTCGGTAAGCATCTTCTGCCGACCACTCATCACCGGTTAATAAATAGCGCTGAGCGTTGGCCCAACCAAGCTCTCGCTGTAAGCGTATTGTGGCGCCACCGCAAGCATAAAAACCCCGCTTAACTTCGAGCTGCCCAAAACGGGTATTCCTAGCGGCAACACGAATATCAGTATTGAGCATCATTTCAACACCACAGGTATAACAATAACCCTGCACAGCCATCACAATTGGTTTAGTTAATTTAGGGCCTGTTAGGGCAAATGGATCTATTGTGCCCGCTTGTAGGTCTGGTAACTTTCCTGCCGATAGCGTTGCTGACCAGTCTGTTAATTCAAGGCCCGATGTAAAGTGCTCACCTTCTCCGTAGAATAAACCGACTCGTAATTCAGGGTCATCATTTAGCTGACCATAGGCTAAGGCAATTTGATGATACATTTCGACAGTAAAAGCATTGTATTTTTCCGGTCTGGCCATCGCAATTTTTAAGATATGACCTTCTTTTTCAACTTTAATCATCGACATACAACTATCCTTTTTATAAATCTAAAAACATTCATCTCGCATTTCAAAACTTGTGTCATCTCTATCTAATAATAATTGTGCATCGTGATGCATCAAGGGCAACTCCCAATGAAAGAAGTATTGGGCGGCCTGCAACTTGCCCTCATAAAAGTCTTGAGATTCCTGATCTGAGACAGAGCCCTCTGCCAGTTTAATTAAGCCTGTTTGAGCAGCTAGTGCTTGGCGTAACCATAACCAAGATACAACCACTTTACTCAGCATATTCAAATAGCAAGTGGCATTTGCCAGCACTTGATCGGGTGAGGTTTTTTGCATATCGCTCGCCAATTGCTGCGTTACCTGCTGAACTTTTTTAAGCGCTTCTTTTAGACTAGCTACCCAAGGCACTAAACGTTCGTTCTCACTATCAACCCTAAGCATATCCTGCATCATCACTTGATTAAGCAGCACTAAACCTTGGCTATTATTCTGCCAAATCTTACGCCCCATTAAATCTAAAGCTTGTATGCCATTAGTACCTTCATGAATCGGATTTAAACGATTATCACGCCAATATTGTTCCACTGGATATTCGCGGGTATAACCTGCGCCACCTAAAATCTGTATCGCTAAGTCATTCGCTTTCGGACCATACTCTGAACACCAGGATTTAATAATGGGTGTCAGTAAATCTAATAAAGCCAGTGAGTTTTCAGCTACTTTAGCATCTGGATTGGTATGTATCTCGTCTAACAAAGATGATCCGTACAGACACAAAGACAAGCCCCCTTCGACATAAGATTTCTGCGCCAAAAGCATACGCCGTACATCCGCGTGCTGAATAATAGACACGGCTTTTGAACTCGCTCCTTGAGAAGGAAGCCTGCCTTGAATTCGATCACGCGCATAGCCGAGAGAATAAAGGTAACCACGATAACCAATCATGGTCGCGCCCATTGCGACACCAACACGCGCCTCATTCATCATCTTAAACATATAACGTAAACCCTGATGGGGTTCACCAATTAAATAACCTATACACGATTCCTTTTCACCGAAGGATAATACCGTTGAGGTGGTGCCGCGATAACCCATTTTGTGGATTAAACCAGCTAACGCAACATCATTTCTCTGGTTAGGATTGCCCGCTGCATCCAAAGTGAATTTCGGCACAAGAGATACCTTTTACGCCAGCGGGCGCACCTTCAATTTTCGCTAGCACTAGATGAACAATATTCTCGGTAAGCTCATGATCGCCGCCCGAAATAAACATTTTACTGCCTTTGATATGATAGTAATCTTGACCTTCAACCGGCTTAGCCTGGGTACGAATATCAGCTAGAGATGAACCCGCTTCTGGCTCAGTCATCGCCATGGTGCCACTGAATCGACCTGTTAACATCGAAGGCAAAAACTGCTGTTTAAGAGACTCATTTGCGAAGGCTTTAATTAAGTTTGCTGCCGCTATAGTTAGAAATGGATAACCGCTGGTAGAGGCATTGGCACTGGTAAAGTAGCCCATACACATGGTCATTATCACTTCAGGCAGCTGCATGCCACCTTCGTCATAATCGTTACGCCCTGCTATAAACCCAGCATCGGCCAAACCCTGAAAAGCCTGCTTCACCTCTGCCATCATTGACACTTTATTGCCATCAAATATTGGCTCATTACTATCGAGCTTAGCGTTATGCGGGGCAAATAAATCTTCGGCAATTTGCTTCGCTGTCGCTAAAGCCGCATTGAAGGTTTCCTGACTATGCTCTGTGAATCGTTCACGCTCTATTAGTGCATGTGTGTTGAGCACTTCATAGAGTTGAAATTGAACATCTCGATCATTTAATAAAGCATTATTAGCATCTAAAGCAGTCATAAATTTAACCTATTTTTTCTGAATTAGTTTGGCTTTGATTGGAACGGATTTGAAGCCAGCTTGAACAAGAATACGCATAACTCACTCTCTCACATCCGACAGACTTCTTTAATCGTCTTATATGACATAATATATGCTGTTTACGCCATAGAAATTTTCCTAAATAAGGGCCACCTTAAAATATGCGACACGTTACGATTTTAGGTTTTGATTATGCCTTCGCCTCTGCCATTACCGGCATGTCTGACCTGCTTAGTTCTGTTGGCGTCACATGGAATTACATACAAGGCACTCCTATACAGAAAGAGTTTGATGTCTGTATCGCCACCCTAGATGGCAAAGCCGTAAAGTGTGCAAATGGCCTAACAATTTCAGCTCATCATGACATAGCAGATATTGAAAAAACGGATTTACTAATCATCCCCACTATTGCTGGCGATATTTCACAAACCCTGGCACTCAATCAAAAAGTACTACCTTGGTTGGTAAAGATGCATGAGCAAGGCGCTGATATTGTCAGTAATTGCACAGGTGCTTTTTTATTGGCCGAATCCGGCTTACTAGATCATAAAAAAGCCACGACACACTGGGGCTTTGTCGAAGAATTTAAAAGACGCTACCCTTTAGTCGATCTTCAGGCAGATCAAATGATTACCACCGATGGCGAGATTTTCTGTTCCGGTGGCGGTATGGCATGGTTCGATATGGCGCTGTATTTAATAGAACGTTACTGCGGCTACGACATCGCGAAAGCCAGTTCTAAGTCCTATGTTATTGATATGGGCCGAGGCAGCCAAGCGGTATATAGCAGCATCCCAGGCAAGCGATATCATCAAGATGAACGCATTTTAGCATTGCAAGACTGGCTCGATAGCCATTTTAATGAAGCTTTAAGTGTTCTCAATTTATCAGAACAAGCCAAGCTTTCGGAGCGGACACTGAAACGCCGATTTAAAGCGGCAACCGGTGAGACGCCTATTCAATATATCCAGCACCTTCGTATTGAGTCAGCCAAGAAAAGATTAGAAAGTTCTCAAGATAGCGTCGAAGCCATCACTCACCAAGTTGGTTATGAGAACTTTGCTTCATTCATCAGGCTGTTTAAACGCTTTACTAACATGACACCTAGCGCTTACCGTGCAAGATTTGCGAGAAATAATCTTTAAGAAAGCTCTGCTGAAATAATTTAAAAGCCGGAAGGTAAGGTCCGTGCTTTATACTCTCTAACAACACGAATAAGGTCACCTGATTTCACCGCTGCATAGCCATGCACATTCAGCAGACCAAGAAAAACGTTGTATAGCTGATCCGACTCTAAGGATTTAGATAAGACTAAGATGATTTTTGAGTTTTTACGCACTCTTGGGCTAAAAATAATAGCGTAGTCCAGCTTTTTCGCGACAATCTTACTGAACTGGTATAGCGTTACGTTCTTGACCGCCTGAGCTTTCGCAGCGAACAAAGGCTGAAAGGAAACACTTAAGCTACAAAATATGATTAATAAAAACAGATTCTTGGAATAATTGCTTTTCTGATCGATAAACCTCCAGAAAAGCATCAAACTACCTTAATACCCCAACGTTCAGAAAAGCCCTCAAATATTGGGTCTTTGACTAGTGGCTCTAAAGCTTCATCACAGAGAATATCATCTCGATAACTTTCTTTTCTTGAAACAGCTTCATTTAGATATTTTAATGCATCATCGTAATGCTCTAAAGCTGTATAGGCACAGGCCAACTGGTAAAAAGCATGGCTGTTTTCAGGATCTATTTTTAGTGCTTGATGACAAAGGCTGGCGGCCCACTGAGGTTCATCCAACTCTAAAACTGCATCCGCTTTATAAGTAAGCGCTTCACAGTCATCATGACGAAGCTTTAAAATATCATCATAAATTTCAATCTTACTCGATGCATTGGTATCTTGTGCAGCGCGTAACCATAAGGACTGAATACCTTGAGTCAGCTCTATTTCTTCTCTATTTTCTTCAATATGCTGAGTCTTCTGATTTAGCTGCTTCTCTATTGCATGTAAGCGGTCTTCATAAACCGAGACCAATTTTGAAATTTCTTCATCCGCAAGCGTATGTACTCTGTCTTTTATTTCTCTTAATGAATTCCAACCTACCAACAGCATCACTGAGCTGGCACCCGCAATAAGATAAAAAAAGTAAGTAACTGTATTGCTTGAATAGTTTATCGCTCGGTCTATGGCAGAGTGCTCTCTATCCATCACTTCTTGCATCAGTTCGCGCTTTTGATTGGCGAAATCAATACGTAATTGCTTCATTTCTTCTAAGACATAAAGCTCAATGAAAGGCGTAAACATTGGCTTCTCTAATTTATTAATTCGATCAGCCAATGGATTTATTTTTTTTTCTGCCTCTTGAGCCATCGCGGCTTGCTTAGCTACGTCAGACACTTCGGCGCTGGAAAAGTCAGCATATAAGCAGGCTAGAACAATCAAGCTTATCGCCAAAGCCAAGTTCATATCATGAAGGTAAGTCGGTTTGAACGCCCTTGCTAAGATGCCAAGCATATAGCACGCCCATGATCATGAACTTCAACCAAGCAAGCATGTAAACTTTGAATAGCAGAGTCATACTGCTTTTCTTCTATTACAAACTGCATATCAACCTGGCGCATTGCCTGGTGAATTGCCAAGACACTAATATTACTAGCAGCAAGTGCTGACACTGTTTTCGCCAAGATTCCAGGTACCTGCATATCACTACCAATCGCCGATACAATAGCGACTTTTCGCTGACTAAATTCTGCTTCTGGGTAGATTTTACCTAAAGCGGTAATAAGTCGTTTAATTGTTTTTAAGTTGGTATTCAAGTAATGCGTAATGGTATTTGCATTAACATCTTTCGCCATAAAATTTAATTTAAAGCGCTTTAATAGGCCTGTTATTTCATGATCATATTCGGATAATTTACTAGTCATATCCTGATCAAACACTTCAAAAGCATAAATACCTTTTTGCCCTGCAATGATTTCAACACAAGGAGAATCGCTAACGTAATCAGGCGTTATAAGCGTACCAAAATGCTCTGGCTCAAAGGTGTTTCGTACCCGCAACGGTATTTCACTCTGACGCAAACCTTTTGCAGCCTTAGGGTGAATCGCTTCCATACCTAGATTTGCCAGCTGGTCAGCTACATCGTAGTTAGTACGACCAAGAGGAACTGCATTGTCTTCACCAACAACACGAGGGTCAGCACTACTTAAATGAAACTCTTTATGAATAACTGCTTCTTTGGCATTGGTCAACACAGCGATACGACTAAAGGTCATTTCACTATAGCCACGGTTGAAACGACTCATCAAGCCATCTTCACTGTGTGCATAACCTGTCACTATCGGTAGGGTATTCGATAAATCAATTTCGTTAAAGGCACGCGTAATACGCTCATCAAGCGAAATATGTTTTTCACTCTTCCAGCCTGTTAAATCAACGAAGCTGGCATTAATACCTTCTAGCTGAAGTAGTTTAGCCATATTGAATGCACTATGCGCTTCACCTAAACAGGCCAACATCTCTTTAACTGAATTAAGATGA
>CAXBKC010000124.1:0-9097 GCA_963975615.1 uncultured Oleiphilus sp. | reverse complement strand
CTTTTAGCTCCATTGCATCAGTAACTTTAGATCCGTTATTATAATAAGTATCACTACTAAAAAGTGACATAGCTTTTACAATATCTCCAGCATTATTTTTTTCTGCAAAATCTTTAGTTCCAAAATTCAGCAAACTTAATCCAATAAAAGGTATTGGGAAAATGTTTTCACTGAAGTCTTTGGTAGAGCTATTAAAGGCAATAGCAAAAATTACGGTGGTGATGACTTTTGCAGTCCTCATTATTCGTTCTCAGATGCCAGAGTTGCTTGGACTTGGGCATGAAAGTGTCATTCCTGCGATGGCACATGCAGCCAAAATACTCGCTTGGAGTTTCTTTTTATTATCGAGCACAATGATCGTTATTGCTGCAGTCGATGTACCTTTTCAGATTTATGATCATCTGAAAAACCTTAAAATGACCAAGCAAGAAGTTAAAGACGAGTATAAAGATACCGAAGGGAAGCCGGAAGTTAAGCAAAAAATCAGACAGCTTCAAATGGAAATGGCTCAGCGACGAATGATGCAGGATGTGCCGCAAGCCGATGTTGTGATTACTAACCCAACACATTTTTCTGTAGCACTCAGGTATGATCCTGAAAATGATGGCGCGCCTATTCTTTTAGCCAAAGGTCATGACCATATGGCGTTAAAAATTAGAGAAATAGCAAAAGCACATGGCATAGAGCAGGTGGCAGCTCCTCCTCTGGCGCGATCTGTTTATCATCACGCAGAAGTAGGGCAAGAGATACCGAGTGGTCTCTATTTAGCCGTTGCTCAAGTCTTGGCCTATGTGTTTCAGTTGAAACAGTTTCGGCGTAGGGTTTCTCCTCGTCCAAAAATGCCAGACTTTCCCATCCCGGATGATTTGAAGTCCGATACCTAGGGTTTATATATTTATGTTTTTTTGACGCTCTCAATAATAAATATTTATCTAAGTCATTGCTATATAAGTAAATGTTGTCTTAGGCGTAGTTCTTGCAGAAATGTTGATTAGTACGAAAAACGATGAGTTAGTCATGAATCTGACAGTTTTCGATTATTTAGCCGATCTATAAGTAGGTATATGCAAGCATCCACAATGTTTCAACAAATGAAGTTTTTGGCGAGTGGCAATATTGCTATTCCTCTAATACTTGTTGCCATTTTGGGCATGATGATATTGCCCGTCCCACCGTTCCTTTTGGATTTATTGTTTACTTTCAATATTGCCTTGGCTTTGGTTGTGTTGTTGGTTTGTGTCTACTCAATGAAGCCTGTCGAATTTGCCATATTTCCAACGATTCTTTTAATCGCAACCCTATTGCGCTTGGCTTTGAATGTTGCTTCTACACGAGTTGTATTGCTGGAAGGGCATGAGGGTGGAGATGCTGCTGGTAAAGTTATCGAGGCATTTGGCGAGGTAGTTATCGGTGGTAATTACGCTGTAGGTTTGGTTGTCTTTGCTATTTTGATGATCATAAACTTTGTTGTTGTGACAAAGGGTGCAGGTCGTGTGTCTGAGGTGAGTGCACGTTTCACTTTGGATGCGATGCCGGGTAAACAAATGGCAATCGATGCAGACTTGAATGCCGGCTTAATCGAACAGGAAGAGGCTAAGCAAAGGCGTGAAGAGATAGCAACTGAGGCGGATTTCTATGGTTCTATGGATGGTGCCAGTAAATTTGTAAGAGGGGACGCGGTTGCCGGTATGCTTATTCTGGCGATCAATATGATTGGGGGTTTGTCAATTGGGATGATGCAGCATGACCTGGAATTTGCTGATGCTATTGAAAAATACTCCTTATTAACTATCGGTGATGGTTTGGTTGCACAGATACCTTCATTACTACTATCAACTGCTGCAGCCATCATGGTGACTCGGGTTAACTCGGCTCAGGGAATGTCTGATCAGGTTTCAAATCAAATGTTTCTTTCACCAAAGGCGCTTTATATAGCGGCTGGTATCATGATCATTATGGGCTTGGTGCCAGGGATGCCGCATTTTGCATTTCTGGGTTTAGGCATGATTATGTTAGCGATTGCTTGGTTTGGAGAGAAGAAGCGAAGAGAGGTTGAAGGGGAAGATACTAGTATGCCTTTCTTCTCGAGAAAGGGTGGGGACAAGGCTGGTAATCAGTCTGCCAAAATAATGCCTCAGTCAGATCTAAATGCTCTTGAAGCGCAGAAAACACCTCATGCTGAAACTCAGCACAAAGAGTTAGGCTGGGATGATGTCTTAACAGTTGATATTGTTGGTTTAGAAGTGGGTTATCGTATTATTCCCTTGGTCGATAAGTCTCAAGGCGGTGCGCTCTTAGGTCGAATTAAAGGCGTAAGGAAGAAACTTTCACAAGAGTTAGGGTTCTTGATGCCTTCTGTGCACATAAGAGACAACTTAGACTTAATGCCAAATGTGTATCGGATTACTTTAATGGGAGTAACCATTGCAGAAGCAGAAATACACCCAGAGAGAGAATTGGCGATTAATCCAGGGCAAGTGTTTGGCAAAATAGACGGTATCGCAGGCAAAGACCCTGCATTTGGCTTAGATGCAATTTGGATTGAGCCCACACAAAAAGACTATGCACAAACATTAGGCTATACGGTTGTCGATGCTAGTACCGTTGTGGCAACACATTTAAATCAAGTTTTGCAAAAGCATTCTAGTGAATTGTTGGGGCATGAAGAAGTTCAGCAGTGGCTTGACCAGTTGGCTAAAGTGTCTCCTAAATTATCTGAAGAGCTTGTTCCGAATACCGTGTCTGTTAGTTTACTTTTAAAGGTCTTGCAAAATCTCTTACTTGAAGATGTGCCGATACGCGATATGCGCTCAATTGCAGAAGCTTTAGTCAATGTCACAACAAAAACAAATGATGCCTTACAGCTAACCGAGCTTTGTCGGCAAGGTATGCGCCGGATGATTATTCAGAATATTTGTGGCAATGAGTCTGAAATTCCTGTTATTACCCTTGAGGCTGATCTGGAACAGTTATTGCTTAAGTCAGTGCATCAGTCACAAAAAAATGGCGCAATGGATGATATGGGTATGATACTCGAACCAAGAATTGTTGAAACATTACAGCGATCTTTGAATGAGTCAGCTCAGCGTCAGGAAATGTTAGGAAAGCCTGCAATACTACTAGTCTCAGGGCCTCTAAGGCCGGTACTGGCTAAATTTGTACGCTTTGGTATCGATCAGCTTAAGGTGCTTTCGTACCAAGAAATACCTAACAACAAGCAAATAACGATTGTGGTAACAGTAGGGCAGTAAAAAGAGAAGTCAATAAACTGGCTTTTTTCATCCGCCTTCTTAATGATTTTAAAGTATGTATCCGTCATATAAATGTTTTAGGTGATTCCTATGGAAGTTAAACGATTTTTTGCAACCACAATGCAGGATGCTTTACGCATAGTAAGGGAAGAATTTGGCGCAGATGCAGTAATTCTTTCAAATGCAAAAGTAGAAGGTGGAGTCGAAATTGTTGCCGCTTTAGATTATGAAGAAGATTGGGAGCAAGAACCTGTCCAAGGCGAGATTGCTGCACGAGGTGAACCTAGCCCGTCTCAACTAGCAAGAATGCATGCAGAAAAACATTTGCAATTACAAAGAGAAATGGAGCAGGCAAAAAGGAAAATTGAAGCAGTAAGAGCTAAAAAGTATAAGGAGCCTAATGCGGCAGAGATGGCCCCTTATGATAGTCGCTCAAGTAATTATCGTGATGCTAAAAGCAACATCAATGGAATGTCTGGAAATAGCCAGGCTAGAGTTGATCAGTCATCCAGTAATGATGCTTTTTCTGTTATGCGCGCAGAAATATTAGAAATTAAAGAGCTGTTAGCAAAGCAGAATGATAACGTGTCTAAAGCTGCATTGGTTCCACAAAAAAGCTTATTAGAGCAGCAAATTGACAAAATGTTTGACTCTTTGTGCTTATCTAAAACAGTTAAGCAGGTACTTGGTAAAGAGCTTGGTCTATGGCTAAAGCGTTCAGACTTAAATGCACAAGAGCTTGATAATCAGTTCGAAGCTGCATGGAAACATTTAAACCGATTTATTGAGAAAACGATTCGAATCGATCACACAGAAATCATCGATAGACAGGGTGTTTTTGCCTTAGTTGGGCCAACTGGAAGCGGTAAAACGATGACTATCGGAAAGATGGCTGCAAGGTATGTGATGGAATATGGTTCAGAAAATATTGCCTTAGTAACAACAGACAGGTATAGAATTGCAGCGCATGAGCAGCTTAAGGTTTTTGGAAGAATTTTAAATGTCCCAGTGCATACGGTTGATGAAAGTAATTCTCTGGATGTCATTTTAGATAAACTCAGCCAGAAAAAAATTGTATTGGTAGATACCGCAGGACTTATGCATTCAGATTCATGCTGGACTGAGCAGCTTCAAGAAATTAAGTTATCTCGGCATAAAATAGAATGCTATTTAACGGTTGCTGCTGTTGGCCAATACCAGGTTATGTCATCTATTTATCATAATTATAAAATGGTCGATTTATCTGGTGTGATTGTGACTAAAGTGGATGAAGCGGTTAGTTTAGGAGAGGTCATTAGTTTTTTGATGGATACGGGCCTAAAAACAAGTTATTTTACTGATGGTCAGCGTGTCCCTGAAGATATACACCTTTTTGATGCTCATTCAATGTTCGAGAGAGCACAGACATTATTGAATACATCTGAGCGTTGGGTAACAATTCGGGCTGACGAGCACGCAAGTTTTGGTGGCCAGGGGCAAGGTGCAAAAGGAATACGTGAAAGTATCTTAGTTCATTCTGCGTAATTTCAAATAGTTCTGCTAGACTGATTTTTAAGTTTGCCTAATAAACACTACGCGTAGCGTATCAAAAATAGAAGTAATAGAGGAAAGTAGCCTGTATGGCGAATTCGGGTCCAGTTCAAGTCATTGCCGTAACAGGTGGAAAAGGTGGCGTCGGTAAAAGTAATGTTTCCATCAATTTATCTATTCAGTTAGCAGAAATGGGCCGCCGTGTAATGCTTTTAGATGCTGACCTGGGTCTAGCGAATATTGATGTTTTACTAGGTATTACTTCCAAAAGAAATATTGCTGATGTTATTAGTGGCGAATGTACTCTTAGAGAAATTCTGGTAGATGGACCAAAAGGAATTAAAGTAGTTCCAGCCTCGTCCGGTACTCAGAAAATGGTGTCACTTAATAACCTAGAGCATGCGGGAATGATTAATGCATTTAGCGAGCTATCCCATGATATAGATGTATTGGTTATTGATACGGCTGCCGGTATCTCTGAAGGTGTGGTTTCTTTTCTACGTGCGTCTCAAGAAATTATCGTGGTTGTATGTGATGAACCTACGTCCATTACAGATTCCTATGCATTGATCAAGCTACTAAATCGAGATTATGGCATGTATCGTTTTCGGGTATTGGCCAACATGGTTAAGACTCAAGAAGAGGGTCGCCATCTATATTCAAAGCTTTCACACGTGACAGAAAGGTTTTTGGATGTTGCCTTGCAGTATGTGGGTTGCGTACCTTTCGATGAAGCAGTAAAAAAAGCAGTGCAACGACAGCGAGCTGTTTCAGATGTCTATCCTCGCTCAAAAGCTTCTATAGCTTACCGAGCATTAGCTCAGAAAGCAGATAGCTGGCCTTTGCCGTCAACCCCGAAAGGACACTTAGAGTTTTTTGTTGAGCGCCTTGTGCAGTCAACTTCAAGCTAACATTATTACACTAATGAACAGTCTATTTGATGTATAACGATGTTCAACTTCAACGATCAGATGAGTTAATCCGAAACCACGCACCTTTGGTTAAGCGGATTGCGCATCACTTATTGGCAAGGCTTCCTGCTAGCGTGCAGGTTGACGATCTGATTCAAGCTGGAATGATTGGTCTTTTAGAGGCTTCTCGTAAATACGAAGCTAGCAAAGGCGCATCGTTCGAAACCTATGCTGGCATTCGAATTCGTGGCTCGATGATGGATGAAATCCGTAAAGGGGATTGGGTTCCTCGGTCTGTACATAGAAATGCACGGCGAATCGCTGAAGCAATTAAAACTATTGAAGATAGAGAAGGTCGGGATGCTCAAGATGATGAAATAGCATTCGAGCTACATATGAACCTTGATGAGTACTTCTCATGCCTTAAAGATAGTAATGGTGGTAAGCTGTTTAGCTTTGACGAGCTAAGCGAGCATGGAGAGTTAAATTTGGATGACTATGCGTCTGAATCTGACTCACCGATAAAAAGTGTGGTAAACGACTCCTTTAAGGCTTGTCTGGTGAAAGAAATTGACAACCTTCCTGAGAGAGAGAAACTTGTGCTTTCTCTGTATTACGAAGAAGAGCTAAACCTAAAAGAAATTGGTTTGGTTCTATCAGTAAGCGAATCCCGGGTCAGTCAAATTCATGCGCAGGCTGCTATGCGATTACGTTCCAGGTTAATGGAATGGTCTTGAGTAGGGTCTTTTCAAGTATAACGATTAAGCGCTCATTTTTAGAGAATTCAAATAGAATGATGTAAACAAAAAAAGTGCACAATAGTGAAACAATTTCAAAAAAAACTGGCTACCCTAAGAACACCGACTAGACTTGTTTTTAGGTATTTAATTGTAATTTCGGGTATCGACGTAAGTGGAGGTCGACTTGAATAAAGATATGAAAATTCTTGTAGTAGATGATTTTTCTACCATGAGACGCATTATAAAAAATCTTCTTAGAGATTTGGGCTTTTCCAATGCAGATGAGGCAGATGATGGCAATACTGCTTTACCGATGCTTCAAACTGGAAAGTATGATTTCTTAGTGACCGACTGGAATATGCCGGGTATGACGGGTATTGAATTATTACAGCACGTTCGTGCTGATGCTAATTTAAAAAGCTTGCCTGTACTCATGGTAACAGCAGAGGCAAAACGAGATCAAATTGTTGCAGCAGCTCAAGCGGGTGTGAATGGTTATGTGGTTAAACCATTTACTGCAGCGGTATTGAAAGAGAAAATTGAAAAAATCTTCGAACGTATCGATTCATAAGGCAAAATCATTCATGACTGAAGTTAAGCAAGTGAGTGGTTTTTCAAAAGAATTTGAAGACAAATTACAAACTCAGGCTAACCAATTAAAAGAATTAGTTGATAGTGGTGATATGTCTGGAGCCTTATCCATTATTTCTGAGTTGAATCAGACGTGTGATAAAACTCTATATCAAGAAGTGGGCCGCTTAACTCGTTCTCTTCATGAATCTATTCGTAATTTCCACATTGATGCAACGAATACAAGTCAATCGGAGCAATCTTCAATTGAAGATGCATCTGATAGGCTGGCCTATGTTGTTGATATGACGAATAAAGCTGCAAATAAAACCCTTGACTTAGTTGAAGCAACAATGCCTTTCGCTTCTGGTATCAGTCTTGAGGCGAAGCAGTTGAAAGAAGACTGGAGCAGGCTTCAAAGAAAAGAAATGAAGCCAGAAGAATTTAGAACCTTAACAGCAACTATGGGAATATTTCTTTCTAAGTTATCTGATGATTCAGAAAAGGTTCATGCTAATTTATCAGAAATATTACTTGCTCAAGATTTTCAAGATTTGACAGGGCAGGTAATCAATAGAGTGATGAGTTTAGTTAAAGATGTTGAAATAAGCTTGGTTGACTTGGTCAGAATGGCAGGCAAAGTTGATAAATTGACAGGTACCGTACATAAAATAGAAATACAAGATACAGGTATTGAAGGTGAAGGTCCTCAACTTCATGCAGAGGTGCGCGAAGATCTCGTGTCGGGTCAAGATGATGTGGATGATTTACTTTCTAGTCTAGGATTTTAAGGGGCATAAACGATGGGGATTGAAGCAGATGATGAGATACTTCAAGACTTTCTTGTTGAGTCAGGTGAAATACTTGAGCTTCTTTCTGAGCAATTAGTTGAACTTGAAAATAATCCAGATGATAAGGATTTATTGAATGCCATCTTTCGTGGGTTTCATACCGTAAAAGGTGGTGCCGGTTTTCTTCAGTTAGATGCCTTGGTTGGTTGTTGTCATATTGCGGAAAATGTTTTTGATATTTTGCGAAATGGAAAGCGAAGCGTTGATGCTGATTTGATGGATGTCGTTTTACGTGCATTAGATTCCGTCAATGAGATGTTTGATGAAGTTCGTGATGGCAAAGACCCAACACCGGCGACTGAAGAATTACTTAATGACCTTCAGCATTTTGCTAAACCTGCTGATTTAGAAATAGCCTCAACACTCATTCCTGTCGATCCTAATCCAGAAAATACCCCACAATCAGCAAGTTCAGACATTGCTGAGGGTGATATAACTGATGATGAATTTGAGCAACTATTGGATGCATTAGATGGCAATGTTGATGGTGCATCTATTCCAACCGAAAATACAGACTCAGATGAAATATCAGATGATGAATTTGAAAATCTTTTAGACGAGTTACATGGTTCAGGTAAGCCAGTTGGTGTTTCTAGTGTGTCATCAGATGTGAGTGCTGAAGCATCTTCAGAATCAGGTGATATTAGTGATGAAGAATTCGAAAAGTTATTAGATGAGCTTCATGGTGAAGGAAAGTTCAATGTAGATGGATCACAAACTAAACCTGAACATACGGCATCAAATGTTTCTGCATCATCTTCAGTTGATGAAAATTTAATATCAGATGATGAGTTTGAAAGTTTATTGGATGAATTGCATGGGTCAGGCGGATCACCGACTACCCCTATGACATCAACCCCCGCGAAAGCTCCTGAGATTTCGAAACCTATTCCGCCACCAGTTCCACCTAAAGCAACACCTACACCAGTAAAACAAGAATCCAAGCCAGCACCTAAACCTACTGCAGCAAAGAAAAATGATTCCATAGCAACCGAAACCACTGTAAGGGTTGATACAAAACGCCTAGATGACATCATGAACATGGTGGGTGAATTGGTGTTGGTGCGTAATCGTTTGAAACGTTTGGGTGATGCAAGTGAAGATGAGGCAATGCAAAAAGCGGTCTCTAATCTAGATGTCGTTACCGGAGATTTACAGTCTGCGGTTATGCAAACGCGTATGCAGCCCATTAAAAAGGTATTTGGTCGTTTCCCTCGAGTCGTTAGGGATTTGGCAAGAAACTT
>CAXBKC010000123.1:0-9143 GCA_963975615.1 uncultured Oleiphilus sp. | reverse complement strand
ACAAACAGATATCGATAACAAGTCAGATACACCGTTTCAAGTAGAAGTACGGTTAGATTCTTTACCAAGTTACACTGAAGAAATAGATCGAACGACTGTTTATCATGGTCCTATTCAATGATCAACTTTTGGGCTTAAGGTATTCATAAAGAATGATAATGAATGATATGGCAGGTGGATATAAGTGAACAATGACAGAAATATCATTGCTCGGCTACGGGAACATATTCCAGCCTTCGAATGTATTCCAGGGTGTCACGATTGCTGTGGGCCAGTAACTACTTCTTCTGAAGAAATGTCTCGCTTACCTGTAAAATCTGATGCTGAGCACGAAGCAGCATTAAGTGAACTTAACTGCGTACATCTTGGGCCAAATGGTTGCGAGGTGTATGATGAACGACCATTGATATGTCGATTATTTGGTACAACACCAAACCTGACCTGCCCAAACGCTTGCCGCCCTAAGCAAATGATTGAGCCAGAAATAGAACGTCAAATTCACCATTACATCGCTACGACGCGACAAGTGTTAGTTTAAGTGGTTGGTGCTTTAAAGCTCAGCAGTAAGCTCTGATAGAAGTAAGCTTAATTGTTCTTCTAATAGATGGAATAGTTTACTGATTTCTTTAATGCTTTTTTCTTTAGCGGATGTTTCGATATTGCTTGCTGTATCTCCTAGGCTATTTGCGGCGATATTATAAGCACAACCTTTAATGTTATGAGAAATAGCGGCAATTTCTATAAAACTCATATTAGAAATTTCATTCATAAGTCGTCTTGATAGTTCTGGTATATCTTCAATGAAAGCATTTAGCACGGCGTCGTAAATTTCTTTATTATGCAGTACTCTTTTTAAAAGAAGCTCTTTGTCCCATATCTTAGCTTCTTGAGATTTGTTGTCTTGCATAATTTCGAGCCTATCTGGTGTTACATTCAGTACTTTTAAGTATGGTTTTATATTTTCTTTTTCTAAGTCATAAATCTAGTTCATTCTTTTGATAAAGCGACATTGCATATTCTATTTGATCATAGCGATAGCGTTCTTCGAGTTTATGAAACATAAGCCTAGACGATGCAGGTTGATCTAACGCTAACCACTTCTCTTGAATAATTAAAATATCGTCTTCTTCAATTAAGTTGGAAACATCAATATCTTTCCCTGATAGTGATAGTCTAAACATATGTGAGTAAATCGTTTCGACTTTAACCTTTCTTTCATCCGCAATTTCCTCGGGAGAATGCCCAGAGGAAAGCATTTGAAAAGTGAGTTCGTGCGTTTTAGAAACTTTTCCGATTGAAAAAACTTTATTAGAACTTGGTTCCTTTTTTGTTTTTTTAGACTTGGATTTCCTACTTGAAGCTTTAAGTACATCTTCTTCATCTTGAAATAGACATTCATCTTTATGAACTAAATTTAAAATCAACTGAATAAATGCGTCGGCATACTTTTCGAGTTTGAATTTACCAACTCCAGAAATACCAGAAAATGCGGGTAAGTTTCCAGGCTTACTACGCGCCATTTCAGTCAATGACGCATTTGAAAATATACGTGAAGCTTGAACTTGTTCTTCATCCGCGAGCTTACGTCTTAGATCGGACAATGCTGTATATAGCACGTTCTCTGATTCTGACAGATCATCATTATTTTGTGTTTTTTGTGCTGATTCCTTCGCCTTGAAGTCGATCACTTGCGGTTCAGTGAGGAGTATTACTTGTTCAGACTTCAATATTGGTTTAGCTAAATCTGTCAGTAGCAAACGATTACCTTGGGTGAAATCAATGGATAACACGCCTTGATCAACTAGTTGAGTGATATAACTTACCCAGCTTTTGTAATCGATATGTTTTCCTACGCCATAGGTTTTGATCTGGTGATAGCCATTTTGAATAATATCTTGTCTACTCGAACCTCGTATGACGTCCACTAAGGTATTAAGATTGACCTGTTGGTTTAGTCGTAAGCACGCAGATAGAGCAATTTGGCTAATGATCGTGCCATCAAAGCGTTTAGGTGGGTCAATGCAGCGATCACAATGCCCACAGGGCTCTGCTTTAAATTCACCAAAATAGTTAAGAATAAAGTTTGTGCGACAGCTTGTTGCTTGGGTGAACTCCCACATTCTTTGAAGCTTGGCATATTGAACATCTTTAAATTGCTGAGCGGCACCACTGTTATCGATGAAATCTTTCAGTGTTTTCATATCTCGATAACCCGCAAATAGTAGGGTTTCAGCTGCTTGTCCGGCACGACCTGCACGTCCTATTTCTTGATAATATCCTTCAATGTTTTTAGGCAGATTATAGTGTATGACCCAAGCAATATTGGCCTTATCTATACCCATGCCAAAAGCTATAGTGGCGCAGACTATTTGAATTTTGTCTTGTTGGAAGTCATCTTGAATGCGTGCTCGATCTTGGGGTTTAAGGGCAGCATGATAAAAATGACTATTGAACCCAGCTTTCTTTAATTTAAGTGCGATTTCTTCAGTAGAGCGACGACTTAAACAATAAATAATGCCCGGTTGACCCTTATGCGTGGCGATAAACTTCTTAATGACATCTATACGATCATTTGCAGGTAGCACGTTTAAGGTTAAATTCGTGCGTTCGAAACTTGAAATAAATGATTCACAGTTTTCCAAGTGAAGTTGCTGTCTAATATCTGCTTGGGTCGCGGTATCTGCGGTTGCTGTTAGTGCAATCACTGGGATATTAGGGAAAAGCCTAGTCAGTTCGGTTAAACGTGTATATTCAGGTCGAAAGTCATTTCCCCAAATAGAGACACAGTGAGCCTCATCAATGGCAATTTGTTTAACATTCTGTTGTTGAATCCACGCGATAAATCCATTTGATACCGCTCTTTCGGGGGAAACATAGAGTAGTTTAAGTTCATTGTTAGCAACTTGCTGCTGTACCAAAAGTTCGTCTTTATAGCTGCCCGAGCTATTGAGTGAGGCTGCCGGGATACCGTTTGCTGTTAAAGCTCCCACTTGGTCTTGCATTAGTGAAATAAGTGGTGAAATAACGACAGACAGGCCATCCATTAATACTGCTGGTAACTGATAACAAATCGATTTACCACCACCGGTTGGCATAATCACCAAGCTGGATCGATTCGACAATGAACGCTTTATGATTTCTAACTGAGTTAACCTGAAGGCATCATAACCAAAAACAGATTTTAGCGTTTCGTGAAGTTGTTGCTCAGAATGCTGCAAGTTAACCTTCCTTAGAGTGTAGTTTTAGTATATGGGCTTTATAATCGACGCTGTGTTAAATGCTTTATGATGAAGCGGGCAGGAGAGAGCATCACTCGGTGTTCTTCAAGGCACGGCGGTAAGCCGCCACAAATATGATATCGGATGATCTGCGCGGCTAAGGGCGTAGTAAATAAACCTTTAGAGCCATGACCTATATTGACAAACAGATTTGGATAATAGCTTCCGTGCTTATCTTTACAGGCATTTGAGTCGACTCGCAGTTTGGCGAAGTCTTTAATCATTTTATCAGCAATCGGTGCTTGGCCCACAATAGGTAAGTAATCTGGCGTTGTACAGCGTAACCCTGCCGAATGGTGAAACTCTGCAGATTCGACTGTGCTGTCGAGTAACCAATTTGGTAACCACGCTTTCAAACTTTTTATATTCTGCTCAGCATCGCTTTCTTTAATAATGGCTTCGTCACATTTTAAATCGAAAGTGGCACCGAAATGATGCCAGCTATCTATCGGTGGGCATAAATAACCTTCACCGCAAACAACAGTTTTTGAACTTTTCAAATCACTCTGTTTAATTGAGGTTACTTGCCCGCGCAGTGGTTTAGACGGTAAATGACTAACTTGGGGAAAGTACTTGGCATCATTTGAATTCGCTATGACGACATGTTTTGCATAAAGGGCATCACCATTATTTTCTGTCGCAAGAAGCCAGTTTTGCTTTTCTTCATCAAAGCTAAGCGCACTAATCTTCTGTGAAAATAATCTATCGATTGGTAAGTTAGATAATATTGCATCGGCGTATTTAACTGGATCTAACCAGCCCGCTTTTTCGAACCATAAAGCATCAACGTTTATATCTAAACTACTTTTTTCTGCGGCGCTTTTAGCATCAATAAATTGAATAATGTCTTTAGGCAGATTGATGTTTCGAATAAAACTTTTTTGTTTAATGCTTTCTTTATTATTCCAAGCTAGCTGCATTAGACCTGTCTGATGCCAAAACTCACTAGAACCATATTGCTTAGTTTTGTCTTGAAGACGATTGTAAAATCGCATACTGCCATTTAATCCTTGGATAATAAAATGGAAGAGCTTGTTGGCTTCACTTGGCAGTTTCGCATACATCGCCAATTGTGTTTGGCCGCTCGCTCCTTGTACAGGTCCGCTATTTTTATCAAGCATACAAACCTTAAGGCCTTGTTGTGAAAGCTCATAGGCAGTAGATAAACCAGCCAGGCCTGCACCAATAATGGCAACATCATACTGGTTTTTTTCTTTAGTTTGGTAGACGGGTATAAGGTTTGAATCAGAAATTTCTGGTTTTGGGAGAGACCATAAACTTTTAGTTGTTTTGCTTTTTTCTAAAACGGAAACTGTTGGTGAAAAAAAGCCACATACCATTTCTCTTTTTATACCAAACCCTTTCTGTTTGTGAACATGAAAACCTACCTCAGTGAGATTCTTTCTGACGACAGATGCAGATGTAAAAGTTGAAAAGGTAGTGCCAGGTTTAGATTTTTCGGCAATAAGTTTAAAAAAATTATTAGTCCACATGTCAGGGTTTTTCTTAGGAGAAAAGCCATCTAAATACCAGGCATCAGCGTTAAAATTAATTCCAGAAAGTTCGGTTAAAACATCGCCAAACAATAAGCTAAGACGAACCCTGCCATCTTCAAAATCAAGTGTATGAAGTCCAGAAATAAGAGGCGGGTATTGGTCCATTAAAGCGGAAATAGGCTCTTTTAACTCAGGCCAGTTTGAAAGTGCTTTGGCTAAGTCTTCTTTTCGCAAAGGGTATTTTTCAATACTAAAAAAATGCAGGGGACGTTTAGGTTCAGCTTGCTTCACCCAAGCTTGCCAGCTAGTTAAAAAGTTAAGACCTGTCCCGAAACCCGTTTCTGAAATAATGAACGCTTGGCTTGAGTTTTTCGCGGAATATCTTTCAGGTATTCCGTTTGCTTTCAGAAAAACATAACGGCTTTCATTTAGGCCGTTATTGGTAGAAAAATAAAAATCTTCAAACGATACTGAAACTGGCGTCGTACCCTGCCAAAAAAGTTGTGCAGGTGTCAGTATCGTTTGTTTGGTCATAAGTGAGTCTTCGCTTTATTTTACAGCTGCTTCTTGTTTAGCTAGAACTGGTCGCTTAATGACGATTTGATTGATAATTACAGGTTCAACCGGGACATCTGACATGTAATTCTCGCGTTTGGTTTTTACTTTAGACATCTTGTCGGCAACCGATTGGCCTTTAATCACTTTTCCGAAAACAGCATAACCGGCGCTTGATGAGTTTTTATTAAGTGATGCGTTATCCACTACATTGATAAAAAACTGTGATGTGGCGGAGTCCGGATCGCTCGTTCGAGCCATAGAAATAGTGCCGCGAAGATTAGGAATAAAAGCATTAGCTTCATTTCTCACAGGTTTACGTGCGGCTTTTTTAGTAAAGCTTTTATCGAACCCACCACCTTGAACCATAAAGTTTGGGATGACTCTGTGGAACAGAGTGTCTGTGTAATAGCCAGCTTCAGCATATTCTATAAAGTTTTCTACTGTCTTTGGGGTGCGTTTTGCATACAATTCTAACTCAATGTTCCCCATGTTTGTTGAAATTAAGGCATAAGTTTTATCTGCGGAAAGTTCAGAATTAAATGCAATATTTTCGTCCGCACTAAGGTAACTACTCACTAATAAAAAAGAAAGTGTTAGGCAGCGCACAAAAAAACGATTTAAGTGTGTAATTATTATTTTACTCATAAATTTAGAGACTCTTAAGATAGATAATTATAGGGGACTTTATATTTAAATAATTCAGTATGTTAGCCTTATTTTTAGATAAGTGGAATACATACAGAGACTGTCATGTCACATCTTTAGACACAGCATAACATCTTGTTACTATTCGCAAATAATTTCCAATATACAAATCGCACTTTACTGTCCATTATTTGTTGTATCAAAGTCGTGTTGAATATTTTTTGTACTTTAGGAACATCAATATGGCTAATTCGCAGGGGGATGCATGACAGTTAAAACAGAACAATTAGCCAAATCCAGATTAGGCCGCTTATTAATCAACCGCGGCTACATCACAGAACAACAACTTGATGAAGCGCTGATATTACAAGCTTCTCAAAAAATGATGCTTGGTGAAGTTTTACTTGCACAAGGTTGGATAACTGAAAAAGACCTCCAACGAACTTTGAAACATCAGTCACGTTATCGTTATACCGCCGCATTTATTGCACTGGCTGCTGCGCCATTTCAGCCGATGTTAGCGGCTGCCGCTACACCGATGGGTTTGCCCATTATTAATACTAAAGTTGAAATCTCTTCTGCTGAAATGGGTAAGTTTGGTGGCATGCAAATGCTAGACGATGAAGCCTTATCTGGTGTAAATGCTCAAGGATTTGGCGGCAGTATTCCTGGTATTTCAACTGCTATCAGTTTTGGACAGAATGGAGATATAGCTGGCGGCTTAATGCATAAGTATAATGATGGCGATTATGAAGAACCAAAAGATGAACAAATTGCTTATGAACTTGCTGATACTGTATTAACGGTGGCAGGCTTAGGTCCTATCTCAAATTTTATTGAAGCAGATATTTCAGTTGAAGGTGTAAAGTATCAAGAAGGAAGGTCACAAATTGAAATTTTAGAAGGCGGGAAAATGAAATTTTATATGCCTACTGAAATTGAAAGAATCAGCATGGAAAATATCAGAGTTAAAGGAAATACAAGTGGGCCAACATTTGGTGATATTTATATTTCAGATATCAAGTACCATCCAAATTCTAGCTATACCATCAGTGCCAAATAAACTGATAGAGAATATGTATAAGCGAGCTTAGTGCTCGTTTTTTATTGTCTAAAATAAACTTCTATCAGATGATAGCCAAATTTAGATTTAACTGGGCCATGAACTGTTTTTAAGGCTTGCTTAAAGATAACTTGTTCAACAGGTTTTACGAGGTCACCTTTTCGAATTTCACCCAAATCGCCACCACGCTTTTTACTAGGACAGAGTGAGTGTTTGAGTGCAAGTTTCGAAAAATCAGCACCATTTTTAAGTTCCTGTAAAAGTTTATCTGATGTTTCTTTATCTTTACTCAGAATGTGTTTTGCCATAGCCATCGACATAATAAAGGTGCCTTCTTATAAACAAATAGTGAAGTTCACTAGCAGAACTTTGCACGTTTTTGTAAATATACCTGCATACCGCCTTTATTTGAAAGTGTAACTTGAGCTTGTGGCGCATATTTCATATTTTTATCGGCAATGACTTCAAAGCGATTAAGCACTGTTGCTAGAATAAGCTTTGCTTCCATCATGGCAAAAGACTGACCAATACATACTCTTGGCCCAGCACCAAAAGGAATATAGGCGTGTTTTGGAATTGTTTTTTCTCTTTCAGCTGAAAATCGTTCTGGATCAAATTGCTCTGGCTGATCGAAGTATTTAGGATTTCTATGGTTCGCATAAGGTGAGATAAAGACAACTTTATTTTTAGGGAAAAGATAGTTTCCGACTTGGGTATCTTGATTTGCTTGTCGTGCGTTCAGTGTCCATGCTGGCGGCAGTAAGCGCATAGATTCTTTAATCACCATTTCTGTATAGTTGAGGTTTTCAAGGTCAGAAAATTGCGCATCTCTTCCTTCTAATACGTGATCTAACTCTTCTTGTAATTTATGTTGAATCTCTGGATTTTGGGTCAGTAAATAGATAGACCATGATAAGGCGTTCGATGTCGTTTCATGACCTGCAACAAATAACGTGATCAACTCATCCATTACTAACTGGTCACTCATACTTGAGCCATCTTCATACTTTGCATCCAGTAGCATGGACATCATATCTAAATGCTTGGGTTCAGCATCCAGATCTGGAGTGCTTGGTGTTTCTGCACGGCGTGTTGCAATCATTTTACTGATCGTATCATTTAAGACCTTACGTGCTTGATTTAATTTAATATTGGTAGGCGAAGGGAACCAGTTAGGTAGATCAACCATTTGATTGAATTGAAGATCAATACAATCTTGTACTACCTTCATAGTATTGCCAATTTTCTCAGCTTCTTCTGCCATGTCATTCATGTCGACATTGAAAAGTGTTTTGCAGACGATATACATCGTCAACTTAAACATGTCATCACTGATATCACGAACGCCAGAATCCCAGTTATTTATAAATTCACTAGTGTAGGAACTCATTGTCCCCGCGTATGACTGAATACGCCTAAAATGAAAGCCCGGCTGAACAAGTTTGCGCTGTGTTTTATGGTGAGCAAAGTCACTATTGGTGACGAGGCCGCGCCCAAGAACTCTACCCATAATTAGAGCATCACGATCCGACTTTCTAAAATTCTGTATTTCCTTTACTAGTATTTGATGCGCCAAGTCACCATCACAAATAAGTACAACATTCATGCCTGCAAAACTAAACTCAACAAGTTCATCATAATCACATGCTAAGCGCGTAAAAAAGTCGATAGGGCTTTTAATAAATTCGGGTAGGCAACCAATGACGGGCAAACCTTTTTCATAATTAACGGGTTGATTTAGCTCTACGTTAAGCACTCTAGGCGATCGTTTAGATAGCAGAGGAAATGAAAATGTTTTTGTAGTAGCAGTTGCTAAGTGACGACCCGGAAGAATAGATTGTAGATTGAATCCTGACATAATAGCGCACCCTAGTTGTTTTTATGAAGGTTGCACTACTATGACACAATTTGTGACTGCTGGTCACGTTAATTTTTATTCGCAAATCAGAATTGCTATATTGGAACAATTAGTCTTTGGGACATCTTACTAATAAAACATCACATTTTGCTAAATTTAGAATCTTATGTGCGGTTGAACCGAGCAGTATTTCTAAACCATGACGACTATGACTACCGGATATGATCAAATCGCAATCTAGGTTT
>CAXBKC010000122.1:0-9143 GCA_963975615.1 uncultured Oleiphilus sp. | reverse complement strand
TGAGTAATTTTAAGCGGTGGCTTTTCTACATAATATGTTTATACATTGTGCGCATTTTAAAAGAACAGATATTTGACCAAAGCACTAAAAAGCAAAATCTCTATAGTTACATTCCAAATTATATCTAAAAGTGAGGCAATCATTTTTAAAGGTGAATCTTCAAAATCATTATTCATTATTTATTTCCCCGTCGCTGCTCCCGCCCTTAAGGGGCGTCCGCTGCTCCGTCATTAAAAGACTCTTTAGCATCTATTTGGGATTTAGCATCATTAGGACGCCAGCACGTTATAAGGCGCTCAGATTCACCAAAATATAACATGACAGCACACTCAGAAAGCCATTTAAACCTATACCCAATATTAAGAAGCTCACCGGATGACAAACTAAACGCTTTACCATTTTCTTTCCATTTATCGAATTCGATTAAAAAGTAAATAACCTTGCCAGAACTAAAACCCTCAAAATAAGTAATGGATGCATCGTAAGACGAAAAAACATCATTGCTTATGATATTGGTATCGACAGGCACAGGTTCAGAAGATAAAAGATTGATAGTAGTATGGCCAGCCTGAACAGCAGCATCTTGAGAACCCACAGAAGCGCTTTTAACACCATCTTTAGACACCGCACTAGTTGCTTGTTGAGAAATCTCAGCAGGTGCCGAACTTGGAGGATTGAATAACGCATCAAATCCCCCACTAAAGACGGCATAACAGAAAGCTCCGATTGAACATGCCAACGCCATAATGAGACGAGGCGATTTAAAAATATTTGTTCCCGCACGAGTATCTTGTACTTTGCCCGTAGAAGTCGAATCGTAACACTTAAACGTTTTCTGTTTAATTTTGAGTGTTTGAGTGAGTGAATTTGCATTGGGTTTGTTTTCATCTGCATCGTGCATACTCCGCTTAAATCGACCTTTAAAACCAAGTAAAGCCCCGTTCGCTTGACGATAGGCAATCTCAGTCGTGTTTCTTATGTCTGTTCGTAAATACTTAATATTGGGCGTTGTAAAAACAATATCCCAATTAAAATGACGATGGCGTGTAAAAGCATCTAAAAAATCGTATGGCTGACCTAATTGTTCAGCCTCTTCATAAGTGGCTTCACGTTTAACACCGTTAACCTCGACTTTTAAAATAAACTTTTGTAAGTCTTTTTCACGCCATGCTTGACGATGAATATTTTGTATTTCATCAAGAACAATCAAAGAGCCATGAGGAGCCCATCTAAACCAAGTCTGTAATTTATCCATAGAACCAGCAACAGAGGTGTCTATATAAATGACATTTGCTGTATCGGGTATCTCTGGATACTGCTCTATACACTTTTCAAGCGTACAACCGCGAATATTTGTAACTACAATACGGCCTTTTAATAACTCAGGAATAATATCAAACTCGACGGCACTTGCTGACTTGTAAGCACCATTGCCGCCCCAATAACCTTTAATAGACATAATTAAACCTTATATGAACGGAACAAACTTAAGCGTGAAACGAGTACCCAAAGCTGCAACAACGAGATTGACACATTCAGGAACCTTCAAAAATGACAATATCTGCCTAGGCGCACTTGGTATTTGCGACCACGCAGAATTAACCTTATTTGAATAATCAAAAGATTGTAGAAACTCAGTTGTTATATCAAAAGCAACAACAACAGCCTGCTCAGCAATCCAAAAAGTTAGGTATGTGCCATATCTCATAATTAATTGAACCCCGTCATCAATATAATCGACGAAGTTAACAATATAAAATTCAATAAAACCGAAAAAAGATAATACCGACTGCCAAATATCAACGAAGAAATCAAACATAATAACCCCTACTTAAAAATGATTATTAAACAGCTAACTGTTGTCATAAATAACAACGCTAGACCAATCATATTCATTTGCTCAGAATATGGCTCTAAACTTACATCCCTTTGACCACCGTCAAACTTGATAACACCTAAAGACGGCAAACCAGCATTAGAAGAAACTGAAACGCTAAACGTATCTTTGAAAGAACCGTTTAACTGTTTAAAGGTATCGCCTAAATTTTGTTTAATAAGCAAAATATCAGCATCGACTTGAGTTGTATCAAAAGCGGTAGACATTTGTTGTTGTGCAGCTGCTTTGTCAAAAACATAATCAGTTGGATTAGGCGCCTGTTCTTCTGGCTCTGTTGGATCTGTTGGGTCTGTGCCTGAACCACCACCTGGAGCGAGAATACCGGGCGAATTTAATAAGTCATCCATAAGTCTTTGCACTTCTGCAAAACCGTCTGAATTAGTTTTTAATAATCTGTCCATATCGCTTTCACCTGTTTCAGGGTCGGGAGTATCAACAGATTTCATGAACTCAATAACATTATCGAAGCCTCGAACAATTTCATCTTTGGTTTCGTTAGTGGCCGTAAGCACACCTTGCTGAATATCTTTCGTTAAAAGAATATTATCCCCAAGTTGAGCCAACTTAACTTGTGATTCACGCATAACTGAAATGACTTCACCAGTATTTCTATCAACTGCAGCAACTAATTCACCTGATGAATTTTGTTGGCTTAGCATTTGTTTAATTGAATCTAAAGACTGATTTGTTTGTCCAATACTTCCAACAACATCACCAGTCTGTTTGTTAATTGCATAAATAACATCATTACCTTTATTTCTTGTTAACTGTATTAAGTCACCAAGACGATTATTTGTTGTAGCAATGTCATTTGATAATGCATTTGTAGGGTCATTGGGTGCAACAGGGTCAGGATTAGCAGGGTCGCCAATTGTAGGATCTAAAGGATTACTAGGGTCGGTTGGATTTGTTGGGTCTGGTAATTTCGGCTCTTCATTAAAACAAACAAATTGACCATTAACAGAACCACAATTAGTAGGACAAACGCCACCATAACAAACCTCATCAGGTTTGGCGCTACAAGCAAAACCACTACCAAAAGGTAAACATTGATTAGTTGGAATATCTGGGAGCAAATCGCCCCCAAAATCATCAACAGGCGTCAAAGGTTCATAACAAGATACAGAAGAACTTTTAACCATTGAGCCATTAGAGCCAGCTATATAGCCACATTGTTGCCCCTCAGATTGTGTCATACAAATATCACCTGTTTGACCAGATGAATTAGCTAAAAAATCAGGAGCAGAAGAACAATCTGATAAATCAATTAATTCAGAAGGATTAAAACATAAATCAATTTTACCATCACCATTTGAATCATATTCATGATTATACAAAGGACTTTCATCAGGAGGGCAGCTAGTAGTATTTGAAGGGCCAACATAAGACCAATAACCTACAAGTGTTGATGTTGCATTACCAGTTCGACCAGAACCTTGACAATAATCTTTCATATATTGAAGCTGAAAGCTTTTACCATCAGGTGATTTAGTGTTAAGCATATAAGCAGTTGTATAACCATCACAACCCCTATCAGGATAGCTACCTGTGGACATAACTCTAGATACACAAGATTCTGATTCCATACGACCACCAATAGAACAATCACCTGTATCACTAGATTGAACTTTAGGTGATTTATAACTTGCCACATCATAAATAGATGCATTTGCTAAAGAGATAAAAAAAGAGGCTATTACAAGCCCGAAAGTTGTTAATAGCCTCATTTGGAAGAGCCTTTTTAAAATATGTTTGCTGTATATACTCCCAAAACGAAACAAATCGCTTGGGAGCAACCGAGAACAATTTCCATTAAAGCTTGCGAACTAAACCGATGATGATACCAACAACGGCTAGACCAGCAACAACACCAATTACAACAGTACCAACAGAGTGAGCACCAGCTTCAGCGGTAGCAATCTGAGTTGTAACACCTGCAACATCAACAGCAGCCATAGCAGAACCAGCAACAGCACTTAGAGACGCGATACCAGCAGCAAACAAACCATTTAATTTTTTCATTTTCAACATTCCCGTTATAAAAATTATTTTAGCTTACGAATTAAGCTAAATATTATTCCGATACCCAAACCAATTGACCACATTTTTATACATGATAAAAAAATCTGATTAGTAACATCAGGGTCAAACGATTGAGCAGCAGCATTGGCCAAATTAACCAATTCTAGACACTGTTCAGCAGTAAATTGTGAACAGTTAATCATTTCTTACCTCGACAAAAGAAGATAAGAAACAAATACGTAAATAGACCGCCAACCGCGAATGATGTAACAGCTAGCACAGATGAATCTAAACTCATTATGAATTGTTCCATGATTATTGGGTTAGGCAGTACTGAAATCATTAAGATGAAACCTTAAGACCAGATTGCGCCTTAGAATCCGATGTAGATGGATTAAAAGGACTGTTCAAATCTAAAGGCGTATGTCCGAAAATATCGACCAAAATAGTGCTGGTCATATCTTCTGGATCAATATCAATTTCAGCTTCGATAAAACACGGATAAGTGTATTGTGCTAACTGAGGAACCAAAGCAATTTGAGCCTTAAGGCATTTGTCATCATCAACAGTGAAACCTGATGATTTACTTTCACCATTGTCAGTTTTCCAATTGCGAACCGGAGTTAGATTAAATAAATTTGCGAATTCATAAGGCTTGCCGCTTGCCTTACCAACACCTTTGGCCGATTGAAAGCCAGTAACAAAGAAAGTTTTTTTCATAATTAAAACCTTATTAATTCAGAGTAATATTCAGGAGCAGATAATTTGCCCCCGTGTCTAGGGTCATTTCCGACTAGAGCTATCAGAGTTTCCTCAGCAGATAAGCCCCAATCCTCAACTAAGTCGTAAATTGCACGACCGCACATTTTTCTTAACCAAGCTGTTTTCGCTTCAAGATTAAGAACAGCGGTTTTTTTAGCTTTAAACAATAAATCTACAGAGTAGTTATCTGATAAATTCATGCTTTCACTGAAAGCGCAGATACCAGCGAAACATTCTGCAGGAGCTAGAAGAACATCAATTGAAACCTCTTTTAATTCGACTTCATTTCGAAACCAAACTTGGTCATCAAGTCCCTGCTCTTCTGCTTTGTCGTATATACGCCAATAAGTTTTGCTTGTTCGGCTACCTACACGGACAATTTTTGTAAATCTGTCACCATTGCGCCAACCGTCTGTAATCTCAATATCTTTAGGATTTCTACCGCCATTTTTGCGCTTAAAGGCATTATCTTTATAAGCTTCGATTGCATAACCACAATCAAAGTTACCGTCGAAATCATCAAAAAATAAATCGCAGCGTCTCAAATCTTTAACGCCTAGAAAATCTAACCAGTGATGAAGTCTACGGCCGTTAGTGTGTGAAAAAAGATATTTGCAACCAGTGCCGGAAACCTGAAAATAAACCGTATCGTTATTACCACCAAAGGCAACGAAACCAATTACTTTCTTTCTTTTTGGATCGTAAAGCTCTTTTGAATGGGTATAGAAAAAGCGGCCAAAGCTACGAGTAGAACCAAGGCGCAAACCTAAAACACGAATCACGAACTCTTCAACCCTGATTTGTTCAATCTCTTTTACATGTTCTTGAAAAGCGTCTAAACCCTCTGGGGTATCGGGGTAAGTGCTAAAATCTGGCATTTTTGCCCAAGCTTTAGAATCTAGGCGCTGAAATGAGCGAAAAGGAATAGAAAAGGCCAAATGGTCAATACCAACCTGACCTAGACGTTCAGCAAAAGAAACTGATTTATCTCTAAAACATGGAAGTAAAGGAGTTTTATGTTTTTTGTAAATAATATCGTCATTTCTGAGTGACTTTGATTGGCAAAGATTGCCAAATTTATCAGTCAACCAAAAACGCTTTAATAAATTATTCGCTTGCATAAAGCACCTCTAACGCTTTGAATTCACTATCTGTAAGTGATTCCATATCGATTAACTTGTAATCATTCCCAAACTCATGAACTAAATCTTGTTTAAGCTGACTCATAGACTTTGACCAGTGTTCACCCCAACAACGTGAAAAGGTAAAAACACCCTGTCCCTCGTTAGTTAAATCTTGATAGTGAACAATAGATAAAGGCATTAATGGCCACCTGAAAGACTAATCTAACAATCTAAGAATTTATATTATGTGCGAAATCTAAACTCTTAGAATCTAATTGTCAAGATTTATAAGAAATTAGTTTATGCTTGATGAAACTATGAGGAGTTTGAAAACATGCCAACAAAACACATAAATGACGCAGTATGGCGAAAAGTAGAAAAGGAAACGGTAAAAGCCGTTGTAGAAACAAAGGAACCTATAAAAGATACAGATGTGCTGAATTGGCTAATCGAAAGAGGACTTAGGACAATAGAAAAAGAGGATTATAGAGAACTAAAAAAACCCTAATAACCACTGTTAGAGTGTTCGAATCCTCAAGGAAGAAATAAAGACAAAAGACTAGTAGAGTCCGGCCTCATGCATATGAAGCCAGTATAATTGTAGAGTTAACCCCCGTAAGACATAACGGGGGTTTTTTACCTTCAAGAAAAAATCAAAAAATCACATCAAAAGAAAACGTCAAACGAACACATCAAAAGAATAGACCAAAACTTGGTTTTGCCTCCGGCCGTCTATGGCCTGTTTGAATAACTAAAGTGATCGCTTAAAAGCGTGTCTTTAGGGCGTGGCATAAATAGGTTGTTTAAATAGTTAAGTACGCATAAACATAAATCGAAGAACAACATCAATGCTTTAAGGCGTCACGCTCCGCTCCCATTCAAACAAGTTTGAATCAAAAACAAAAATAATCGAACTAATTTGCATATTTTGATAGCATTTACTTGCTATTATCTGTGGATTTGCTATCATTAACACATGGAAACAACATCAATTGATAGCAAAGGCGGAAAAAATGGAAAACTTAAACATCGTAAAAACTGAAAACTCAAAAAATTGTATTTGGTGGAAATTTGAATCAATCGAATTTTATTGGGAAATCAAAACAAGTGAAGTAATTGTTTCAGGTGGCGGATACGACACGAAATTATATTTCGCGCCAGCAGAAACAGCAAAAGCAGCTGGTGCAAGAGCAGCAATCAAACAATGGTTATCAACAACATTTGGAGCATAGAAAATGGCTACATTCACAGTTAGAGCGGACGAAAGAGTTGAGCAGGCGCTAAAGGAATTTATGGAAAACGAGGGACACAATACAAAGGCAAAAGCTGTCGAATGGCTTATTTTGAACAGCCTACACCTTTGTAATTCTACAAACATTCTTATTGAAGTAACCAAAGCACAACACAGAATAATTGAAGAAAAAAAGATAATAGCTGAACTGCTAATGACAGACTAAATCGATAGCAATATGTTTGTGCCTGGACAACATATTGCTAGCAAAAAATCAAAGCCGGTTCGTGTTTTTGATAGCAAAAAGAACGTGCCAGGAACAACTTTTGATAGCAAAGGAAAATAAATAAATGAACATATTTTTTTGGTTTACTGCAATATTTATAGCGGTACTAGCACTATCTGGAATTTACCAGATTTTTGTTGAAATTGATGAAATACTCATATGGATAAGTGAAGCTAGCAAAGATATGACATTTGCAGATGTTTCAATTATCTGTTTAATGGGAATATTTATATCAGCAACGATTGGTTTTATGGTTGATATATGGAATGAATTATATAATTAATTCGCACAATGCAGATTATGCAAAAGAGCCACCGCTTGAGTAATTTTAAGCGGTGGCTTTTCTACATAATATGTTTATACATTGTGCGCATACATATGCGCACATTAGAAGTTATGTTCAATACTAAGTCTTTGTAGGCATTGATTGTTCATTAACAGCCTAATGTCGCTTAATGTGCTTTTTATCATCGTGCTGAGATTGCATGCTTTAACTATTTACGGCTTGTGCCTGCCAATTATTTAATCTCAGCAAGATGATTTAACGGTTTATTGAATGCGCTTTGATGTCGTTCAGTTTGTGTGGTGTGTAAATACTGTGATGTTGTGTCGATGCTCTCATGACCGGCATCGGCCTGGACATGTGACAATGGTCGACGGTTGATATTGATGTCATGCGTGATCCCAGTATGACGAATATTATGAGCACTGAGTTTTCGCATAAGTTGGCTGTCATGTTCAAAACCATCCTTAGCTGCATTGTCTGCAGCTAAGTTAATCAGTTTGTCTATTTCGTCACGTATGTGCCGAATACCAAGATTGGCGTTGATGACTCCAGATTCACGTCCATGGGCTGCTGCTTTGTGACGGACAAATATAGGATGTTGATCGTTGATGTTGGGTAAATCACTGAGACGCAGATAACGTCGATAATCAACTAGTCCAGCCAGCAATGCTTTTGATATGGCAATATTACGTGCTTTGCCGCTTTTAGAAAATGGCACGTGAAAATACCAGACACCAGAATGTGGATCTTGTCTAAACTGGCTCATGATGGGCGCGTAACCTGCACGTGCACTGATCTCGGAGATTCGTAAGTAGCAGCTATATAATAGTGTGATGAGGAATAAACTGCGTTGATGCTGCTCTGGTTGAGTGTCTGCAAGCTGGCTTACGGTGCTTATAACATAAGACCATTGTAACTCTGTAAAGGCATGATGGTTATTGTCTTCGTCGATGGTAAATTTACGTTTAATAGCAAAACGACTGTGTTTTAACCATAACTGAGCCGGGTTACGCTCGGTATATTCTTCACTAATTAGGTAGCCATAAAATGATGATAATATTGCTATTTTAGTCTTCAGCGCATTATCACTCAGTTGATATGGTAGGCATTTCCCCAGGTGCTTTTTACCAATAAATGGCCGCCATTGTGGGTTTGGTGAACGCTCCCCAGTGGCTTTATTGAGTTTGAATTGCGCTACATTGAAATAGCCTATTAGTGTTTGTGGCGGCGATTGGCAGTAATCGATGTATTTGGCGATGTCTTTACGCGTTACCGCAATTGGCGATAATGCGACTACGTCAAAACACCAATGCAGAAATGTGGTTAACTCACTGCGGTAGGCTTTATAGTTGTTTTCTGACTGCTTTTGCTCAAATAACCAATCGGCACAGTGCTCTATAATGAGTCCTGCATCGGCAACTTTATCTATTGAAATTCGGGTAATGTACTGATTAACGGACGCATTACCTTGTAATACATGCTCTGCAGCATCAAATAGTGGTAATACTGGTGGCAGTTCATCAGTGATATTTTTG
>CAXBKC010000121.1:0-9156 GCA_963975615.1 uncultured Oleiphilus sp. | reverse complement strand
GCCTGTGGAAAAGCAGAAACCCCTTCGTCAACTACACCATGGTCGGCAGCAAAAATCCGAATAAGAATATTTTCAATTTTGGGCGACTTACTTTCTTGTAAGCTGGCTAATTGAGTGGCTAGCGCTTCTAATTTACCAAGGGAGCCCGGAGGCTTGGTTAACTGGTTTTGATGTTGAGCCGCTCGGGTGAAAAAAGACTGATTTGGCGATTTTGCAGATGCCTTTAAAAACTGTATAAGGTTGGGAGAGTAGTTCTCAATCGGCATTTTATAGGTCCATATTTAAAAGAAGCGTTCAATTTTTATAGTTGAAAAGCAATAGTGAACGCTGACTTTTTGCTCGTGATTGGTTTTGCTTGCTTACATGTGGTTAATTGATATATTCGGAAAACTATGACGTTGGTCTATCGGTTTCTGAGAGATTAAAGCTGATACTTTACGTGCGATGTCACGGTAAAGGTGTGCTACTTCACTATCCGGTTCAGCGACCACAGTAGGGTTGCCGGCATCGGTCTGCTCGCGAATTGTTTTGTGTAAAGGCATTTCGCCCAGAACTTCAGTGTCGTAAGCTTCGGCAATACGATGGCCACCGCCTTCTCCAAATAAGGGTTCGTGATGACCGCAATTGCTACAAATATGTACACTCATATTTTCAATGACACCCAAGACATCAATATCGACTTTGCGGAACATCTCGATGCCTTTTTTACAGTCGAGTACGGCAATGTCTTGAGGTGTGGTAACGATGATTGCGCCGGTGACAGGAATGCGTTGGGCTAAGGTTAGTTGAACGTCGCCTGTTCCTGGCGGTAGATCGACAATCAAATAATCCAGGTTGCTCCATTTGGTTTGAGTTGCTAATTGCAGCAATGCGCCGCTGACTTTGGGGCCACGCCAGACCATGGGGGTATTATTATCGACCAGAAAAGCCATCGAATTTGCTTCGACGCCATGAACCGGAATGGGGATAAACCATTTGCCATCGGCTGTTTCAGGGCGTTGTCCGTCTGGAATGCCGAGCATCATGCCCATGCTGGGGCCGTGAATGTCTGCATCAACAATACCCACGCGAGCGCCCTCTTGTGCAAGGGCTAAGGCAAAGTTAACAGCTGTGGTGCTTTTGCCAACGCCACCTTTACCCGATGCGACAGCAATGATGTTCTTTACTCCATCAATGGTCTTTAGTTCATTTTGCGCCGTATGAATGGCAATTTTGCTGCTTATTTGAATCTCAACAGATTCGACACCATCGACATACTCAAGATTGGTTTCAATAATTTGTTTGATTCCACCCATTAAGCTACTACATGCGTAGGGCATTACAATATTGACCGAAACTTTACCGTTTTCGCAGTCGAGTTTTTTAACGGCATTCAAAGAGAATAAATCTTGGTTCAGATAAGGGTCGCGATAAACTTTAATCGCATCTTCTAGTTCTGTTTTATTCACGTTTGACATACTCACTCCGGATGCAGTTTCTGGCAGATTTCTAGTTGGTGCGGGCTATGTTTGCATAGCAAAATCGCCCGCTATTCTAACTCATTTTTTGCAAGCGATATATGTCCAAACAAAGAAGGAGTAGCACGAAGTGATTAAGAGTGATGATTTAGGTAATCCAAAGAGCGCTTTGCAGAAGCTGTTTGGATAAAACGGGCTGTTTTTTTTATAAAACTCTGTGATTTAGTACACGCTTAGGATGAAAATTGCTCAATAACTAGGTATCATTGCGCCGGTTTTAGCTGCCTATACAGCGACTTTAGATCAGTTTTCATTTTTGATCATGCGTAGTAGTTAAAAAAATAGAAGTCATAAAGTTCAAATTAAAGAGTTGATATATCTGTGCGAAAAATATTGGTTACTAGTGCTCTTCCTTATGCTAACGGTCCGATCCATTTAGGACATATGTTGGAATATATTCAAACGGATATCTGGGTGCGTTTTCAGAAGTCACGTGGTCAAACGTGTACCTATGTCTGCGCTGATGATGCGCACGGCACGGCTATCATGCTTCGTGCAGAAAAAGAAGGTATTACGTCTGAGCAATTGATTGATCGAATTAGCGCCGAACATCAGCAAGATTTTGCTGACTTTCAAGTCAACTTCGACAACTATTATTCAACGCATTCGCCAGAAAACAAAGAGTTTGCCAGTATTATTTATGAGGCCTGTTTGGCGAAGGGAATGATTTCCTCGCGTTCAATCACGCAGGCTTTTGATCCGGAAAAACAACTCTTCCTTGCTGACCGCTTTGTGAAGGGCACTTGCCCGAAATGTAAAAGTGAAGATCAATACGGCGATAATTGCGAAGTTTGCAGCGCAACCTATTCGCCAATGGAATTGATAGACCCTAAATCGGCTATTTCGGGTGCGACCCCCATTGAAAAGGATTCAGAGCACTTCTTTTTCAAGCTGCCTGAGTTTACAGAGTTTCTAAAGGACTGGACCCGCAGTGGTACACTTCAGCCCCAAATAGCGAATAAATTGTCAGAGTGGTTGGATTCAGGTCTTCAAGAGTGGGATATCAGCCGAGATGCGCCGTACTTTGGTTTCGAAATTCCAAATCAGCCGGGTAAATATTTTTATGTTTGGCTGGACGCGCCTATCGGTTACATGGCAAGTTTCAAAAACTTATGTGACCAGCGTGACGATTTAGATTTTGATGAATACTGGAAAGCGGGTTCAGATACCGAGCTACATCACTTCATCGGAAAAGACATTATCAATTTCCATGCTTTGTTTTGGCCTGCGATGTTAAATTGTGCAGGCTATAGAACACCTACAGCGGTTCATGCTCATGGTTTTGTGACTGTGAATGGCAAAAAAATGTCTAAGTCGCGCGGCACATTTATTAAAGCGCGTACTTATCTGGAACATTTGGACCCTGAATATTTACGTTATTACTTTGCTGCAAAACTGACTAGTCATGTCGATGATTTAGATTTGAACTTGGATGATTTTGCCCAGCGCGTCAATTCAGACTTAGTCGGCAAGGTGGTTAATATCGCTAGCCGTTGTGCCGGCTTCATTACCAAGCGCTTTGATGGTCGTTTGTCTGAAGAGTGTTTGGAAGCAGAGTTACTGGCCAAGTTCACCGATGCTGGTGATGAAATCGCCGCCTTCTATGAAGGTAGAGATTTTGGTAAAGCCATTCGTAAGATTATGGAATTAGCCGATTTAGCGAATCAGTACATCGATGAAAAGGCGCCTTGGGTAATTGCGAAAGAAGAAGGCAAAGATGCCGAGCTTCAACAGATTTGCTCGAATGGCATTAATATGTTCCGCCAGTTAATGACCTATTTGGCGCCAGTTTTACCTTCGATGACTGAAAAAGCTGAAGCTTTCTTGAAAGTAGAATTAAACTGGGATGCTCGTACAGAGCTATTGCTTGATCATGAAATTTCTAAATTCAAACCAATGATGACGCGTGTTGAAATGGATAAGGTCAATACTATGGTCGAAGCGTCTAAAGAAGCAGCGGTTGAAGAAATGCAGCTCGGCAAGAAGCAAGAAAAGAAAGAAGTTCAGAAAACCGAGCAAGATAGTTCATCTGTAGAACCTATTGCAGCAGAAATTGAATTTGATGACTTTGCTAAAGTCGACTTACGCGTTGCACTAATCAAAAATGCAGAGCATGTCGAAGGCGCGAAAAAATTACTCAAATTAACCTTGGATTTAGGTTTTGCTGAAAAGCAGGTGTTTTCGGGTATTAAGTCTGCCTATCAGCCTGAAGATTTGATAGGTAAAATGACCGTCTTAGTTGCTAACTTAAAGCCTCGTAAAATGAAGTTTGGTATGTCGGAAGGTATGGTCTTAGCCGCGGGCCCGGGTGGTAAAGATATTTGGTTGTTAGAACCACACAGTGGTGCACAGCCTGGCATGAGAATTATGTAAATAGATGAAAGCCGTTCGTTGAGCCTGTCGAAACGCTTATGAAACGTGGGTTCGTGGAAATCGGAACATCCTTCGACAGGCTCAGGGAACGGTAATTTTAACGCTATGTCTTTTAGAACAAGGTTATTTGGAGCACTTAAAATCTGATGAGTGAATACCTGTTAATTTTAGTCAGTACCATCTTGGTGAACAACTTTGTGTTGGTTCAGTTTTTGGGCTTATGCCCTTTTATGGGCGTATCGAATAAGCTTGAAACCGCTATGGGTATGGGGCTGGCTACCACATTCGTGCTGACTTTATCTTCTTTATGTAGCTATCTAGCATTCACCTATTTGCTGCAACCACTCGGCTTGGAGTATTTGCAAACGATCACTTTCATCTTAGTTATTGCCTTTGTGGTGCAATTTACCGAGATGGTGGTACGTAAAACTAGCCCAGTGCTTTATCGCGTTTTGGGTATCTTTTTGCCTCTTATTACCACGAATTGTGCTGTGTTAGGCGTGGCTCTATTGAATATCAAAAAACAAAATGGCTTTGTCGAATCTATCCTTTATGGTTTCGGTGCCGCTGTTGGTTTCTCGATGGTATTAATTTTATTTTCAGCCATGCGTGAACGAATTGCTGTCTCTGACGTACCGACTTCGTTTAAAGGTTCTGCGATAGGGATGATTACTGCAGGCCTTATGTCACTTGCCTTTATGGGCTTTACTGGTTTGGTGAATATTTAATGGTAAGCATCATATTAACCGCAGTTGTTGCTCTGCTTGGTTTGGCACTGGTTTTTGGTGTTTTACTAGGCTTTGCTGCGGTACGTTTCAAAGTTGAAGGCAATCCTATTGTCGATCAGATTGATAGTTTGCTACCTCAAACACAGTGTGGCCAATGTGGTCATCCTGGCTGTCGCCCTTATGCTGAAGGGATTGCTGCTGGAGAAGAAATAAATAAATGCCCACCCGGTGGTGAAGCAACCATTCATGCTTTAGCCGACTTGCTTGATGTAGAAGCCCCGGCTTTAGATTCTGAGCACGGTGTAGAAAAGCCGAAAACGGTTGCTGTGATTCGTGAAGACGAATGTATTGGTTGCACCAAGTGCATTCAAGCTTGCCCGATTGATGCCATTTTAGGCTCAGCGAAACACATGCATACAGTCATTGCCTCTGAGTGTACTGGTTGTGATTTATGTGTAGAGCCGTGTCCTGTTGATTGTATCGATATGGTTCCAGTTGAGAATGGTTTAGCCGCTTGGAATTGGGATGCGCCCAGACCGTTGAATATCATTGCGACTGATTCTGCTTCTTATCACGGAGGCAAATCAGTATGACTATGCAAGAAATAATACCGACATGTTCAGTGGATATTTTCGACTTCCATGGTGGCATTCATCCTGAAGAACATAAGATTGATTCCAATCAACAGCCCATACGTATTTTAGGGCTCCCACCTAAATTAATATTACCTTTAAAACAGCATATTGGAGCGGCGAGCAAGCTTCATGTTGAAATAGGTCAACGCGTATTAAAAGGTCAAAAACTGGCCGATGCCGATGGCCCATTTAGCGTGGCTTTACATGCCCCGACCTCAGGAGAGATTGTCGCGATCGATGATCAGTTAATAGCGCATCCTTCTGGACAGACAGATTCTTGTATTACCTTGATTCCTGATGGCGATGACAAATGGTGTGAGCTTCATCCTTGTGAAGATTACTTTCAGCTGAGTGCTAGTGCGATTCAGCATAAAGTCAGTGAAGCGGGCATTGCAGGGATGGGCGGCGCAGGTTTCCCGACGGCAATTAAGGTCGCACCACCAAATTTAAGTAATATTGATACACTTATTTTAAACGCTGCGGAGTGTGAGCCTTACATCACCTCGGATGATCGGCTACTGCAAGAACGAGCTTATGAAGTTGTCGCCGGTCTTGATATTCTGATAAAGGTTTTAGGTGTTAACCAGTGTTTAATCGGTATCGAAGACAATAAGCCTGAAGCGATTTTATCCTTACAAAAGGCGCTAGTCGGAAAAAATATTCAATTGTGTATCGTTCCAACTAAATACCCTTCTGGTGGCGAAAAACAGCTCATCAAAATTCTGACTAATAAAGAAGTGCCTAGCGGTCGCATTCCAGCTGATATTGGTATTGTTTGTCAGAACGTCGCAACGGTTGCTGCGATTTACCGGGCTGTTCGTTTTGGTGAGCCTTTAATCTCAAGAATTACCACGCTGACAGGTGAGCAAATTCCAGAGCGGGGAAATGTTGAGGTTCTTTTGGGGACTCCGATTGATTGGATGCTCGAGCAAGTTAATTATCAATCAGCGAAAGTTGAGCGCTTAATAATGGGTGGCCCAATGATGGGTTTTACGCTTCGACATTCTCATGTACCTGTGGTCAAAACTACAAATTGTATTTTAGCGCCAAACCTTAAAGAGTTACCGATAGCCCCTCCGGCACAAGCTTGTATCCGCTGTGGTCTATGTGCAGATGTGTGTCCGGCTGAATTATTACCTCAACAGCTATATTGGTTTTCTCGCGCTGAAGAATATGAAAAAGCCGAGCATCATAACTTATTCGATTGTATTGAATGTGGTGCTTGTTCGTATGTCTGCCCAAGTTCTATTCCTTTGGTTCAATACTACAGACATTCAAAAGGTGAGATAAAGCAACAGCGTGAAAATCACCGTAAATCTGATCAAGCTAGAATACGTTTTGAAGCAAGGCAGCAGCGCTTAGATCAAGAGCAAGCAGAAAAAGCCGCCAAGCGAAAAGAACGTGCCGAAGCAGCCGCGAAAGCGCAAGCAGCTAAACTGGCTCAGGCAGAAAAAGAACCAGCAGCAGGTGCCTCGACATCACAGCCTGAGACTCAAGAAGCATCGGGTCAAGTCCAAGAAGAACAAGCGCCAGTAGAAGCAAAAGCAGATCTAGCTGAATTGAAATTGGCGTGGGATAAAGCACAAGCCAAGCTCGATAAAATGTTCGACGCCTTGGATGAAGCAAGAGCAAATAATCCAGAACAAGTTGATAAGCTAAAGCGCGCCGTTGAGAAGAACCAAATGCGTGCCAATCAAGCTAAGTCAGCCTGGCAGAAAGCTGAGAAAGAGCTACAAAGTCAAGAAGTGACCGGATCACCAGCAGCGCCAACTGAAGTATCAAATGTTGAAAAACCAGATTTAGATGCGCTTGTTTTGGCTGTCGAAAAAGCAGAATCGAAATTAATTAAAATGGAAGATGCTTTGGCTCAAGCTGCTGATGATCAGAAAGAAAAACTGACCCGGGCAGTGGATAAGAATAAAGTACGCGTTGAAGCCGCGAAACAAGCTTTAGCAGACGCTAAGCAGCAGCTTAATCTTGATTCAAGTGATCAAATAGAGGGTGGAAAATCTTAATGGCATTATTCTCGATTAGTTCACCACACACCAAAGGGCCACAACGCACCTCAATCATGATGCGCTGGGTGATCGCGATGACGATCCCCGGCTTAATTGCACAAACAGTTTTCTTTGGCTGGGGAAACCTTCACAATGTTTTGTGGTGCTCAATTGTAGCTCTGGTCAGTGAAGCCATTATTCTAAAAATTCGAAAGCGCCCTCTTGCCTTTTATTTGAGTGACTACAGTGCCTTGGTCACGGGTGTTCTCTTGGGTTTAGCATTACCGCCATTTGCGCCTTGGTGGGTGGCTTTAATTGCGACATCTTTTGCGATAATTTTTGCCAAGCATTTATACGGTGGTATGGGCTACAACCCATTTAATCCTGCCATGGTTGGTTATGCCTTGGTCTTGGTTTCTTTTCCTGTGGCAATGACAACCAATTGGGCGACCCCTTTGAGTTTGGTGGAACAAGCGCCTTCAATAGCCGAAACCCTAGCAAAAATATGGAGTGAAACGGCTTTGCCAGATGCCTTAACTGGGGCAACTCCGCTTGATACTTATAAGCACGAAATAGCACATTCACTTTCCGACGAGGTATTTCAGTCGCCGGTATTTGGTAGCTTCTATGCATTAGGTTGGGAGTGGGTAAACTTGGCTTTTCTTGCAGGCGGTCTTGTTTTACTCGCGCTTAAAATAATTCCTTGGCAAACCCCGGTAGGTGTTCTTTTAGGTTTAGCTATTCCTGCCATCATTCTAGGTAGGGATGCCGACCAAAGTGCGCCATTCATGTTACATATGCTGGCTGGGGCGACGATGTTGAGCGCTTTTTTTATTGCGACTGATCCTGTGACCTCATGTACCACCTCACGTGGCCGTTTAATCTTTGGTTTGGGTGTGGGTATTTTTACTTATATTATTCGTCGCTATGGTAGTTATCCGGATGCTTTCGCCTTTGCTGTGTTGTTAATGAACTTTGCTGCACCGCTGATTGATGTTTATACCCAGCCCCGAACCTATGGCCACGCAAAAGCACAGCGCGGCCCTAAAACTAAAGAGGGGTCTTGATTGTGTCTGATCCAACTGAATTAAATGAAGTAGAAGAAGCGAAGCCAGAAAGTTTAGGACGTTCGATATTTCGTTCTGCTTGGGGCTTAGGTTTGTTTGCCATAATTACCGCAGGCTTGATTGCACTGACTCAAGTAGTCACGAAGGATAGAATTGCCGATCAAATAAAACAGGCTCGCTCTAAAGCGCTACTGGAAATTGTACCCGTTGGGCAGTTCGATAATGACCTGCTCGACGATGCGTTTTGGATAGAAGCAGGAAAGCAATTAGGTTTGAAAGAAGCCGGAGAAGCATTCGTAGCTTTGAGTGAAGGTCGACCACGTTATTTTATTTTGCCTTTAGTTGCGCCAGATGGTTATACCGGTCCTATTCGATTAATTATGAGCATCGATATGGCAGGTTCAATCATCGGCTTACGTGTGATCGAGCATAAAGAAACGCCGGGTCTAGGCGACAAAATTGATATTAAAAAATCTGACTGGGTCCGCTCATTTGAAGGTCGGTCTTTGGATAATACAGCCGAATCCAATTGGGCAGTTAAAAAAGATGGTGGTGACTTCGATCAAATGACCGGTGCCACCATTACCCCGCGTGCCATTGTGAATGCAGTCTATAAAGGCTTACAGTACTTCCAAAATAATCAGAGTGAGCTGCTACTAGCTGCGGGATTAGATACCACAAAACAACCAGCTCAAAATACTATGCAAGAAGGAGTTCAACCATGAACGATAAAACGGCAGGTTTTGATCGGACAGAACTGAACACCTTAGTTAAGAACGGACTTTGGAAAAATAACCCGGCATTAGTTCAATTGTTAGGCTTATGTCCGCTACTGGCGG
>CAXBKC010000120.1:0-9232 GCA_963975615.1 uncultured Oleiphilus sp. | reverse complement strand
CCTGCAGCTTAAAAGGTGTGCCTTTTAGCAATAAATGAATCGGCTTACGCTCACAAGCTTCATTAAAAAATATACGTTTATATATAAGATCTGTTTGCTCTTTATTTTCTCGAATCGTGGCCTTACTCCATTCTTGATGAAGCTCACCAACTAGCGCATCTTGCTCAAAATCATTATCGAAAAATGCAAGTTTACATACCCCTCTGGCAGTTATCGCTATTAAACAATAACCAAATAAACAACTATATGTGCCATAGGAAATTTCCAAGCCCTGCCCCCAACTTTTATACTCTCCAGGGGTTACGCTTTCATGAGTAATAAATAAGTCATGTAATCGGCTGCTACCGCTTAAGCCTGATTCCAATGCAGACTGCATTACTGAGTATTCTCTTAATTTTGTTTTGGCATTTTCTTTTGTGAGGTAAAGCAGAAACTGCTTGGGAGATACACCAGCCCATTCACTAAAGATTCGTTGGAAATGGAATTCACTAATACCCACAATTGCAGCAATTTCTTTCAGTGTGGGTTGCTCGATGTGATTTTCAGCCAAATAACGAATAGCTTTGGCAATTGCTTGATAGTGTCCATGACTTGCTTGAAGGGGAACTAACATAATTGGAACCCGGAAATTGTGGAATACGCTAAGCACGTACTTGTAAATATTATTAGAATACGAATTTTCCTATTAATTCCAACATTCCACTACCCGATTCTTGCTTTAAACAAAAAATACTTTTCGACACTATGAGAATAAATACTGTCCCCATAATAAAGAGTGAGGCTTAATTTTCCTCACTCTTAGTGTGCATCTACTTATGCGCAATATCTTTATCTGTAAATAGATAATCTTTTAGCTCTTTGTCTAAGACGGTATCTTTACGTCGAATCCATTCTAAGACCATTGCGGCGTGTTCTTTTTCTTCATCTCTATTATGAATAAGAATTGCCTTAAGCTCTTCATCTTTACATGCATCAACGCGCTGATTGTACCAGTCAACTGCTTCTAGCTCTTCCATTAAAGAGCTAATCGCACGATGCATATCTCTAGTTTCGTCACTTATTTCGTTGATTGGTTCATGGTAGCCTTCATTTGCCATTTATTATTCCTCGTCGATTAAGATTGAACGTTCTCGTATAGACTTAGCACGCACTTATGGCGTATTTCCAAGCTATCATTAAATCTAATAAAAGAGAAATATTGATTAAACGATCTGGATAAAATCTAAAATTAAGAAAAACATAGTTCAATTTTCATTCAAAATTTAGGTATCATTGTGCGTAATTTTTATACTTATCAAAGGCTCAGACAATGCGTTCTTTAATCCTTGAAACGCCTAAAGACCCAAGCTCACTAAAGCTAGTAAATTCAGTTTTACCTCTTCCTGGCAAAAAGCAGGTTCGGGTTAAAATGACATCTATGGGGCTTAATAGAGGCGATTTACTCTACTGCCAAGGGCGATACTTCTTTCAGCCTCCAAAGAATAGCCGTGTTGGTTTTGAAGGTGCCGGCATTATAGATGCTCTAGGTGATGACGTACTTGAATCCGGCTTTAAAATTGGCGATCGTGTTGCTCTTCTTCCAATGAGCTTTGATATTAGCCAACAAGGTTGTTTTTCAGAGTATGGCCTGTTCACAACGAAATCGTTAATACCAAGCCCAGCTAATATTCCCGATGATGAAACAGGCTCATTTTGGATGGCATTTTTAACTGCTTGGGGAGGCATGGTCGAATGCGGTGGCTTATCACGAGGTGAAACTGTTGTGGTCACAGCCGCCTCAAGCTCGGTAGGTTTAGCTGCAATTCAAATAGCCAAGATGCTTGGTGCCCAAGTTATAGCAACGAGTAGTCACGACTCTAAATCTAAAGCATTAATTGATAATGGTGCTGACCATGTTATCGTTTTTCCGTCAAATTTGGATGGTGAAGCGCTTGATGATGCAAACGAACACTATGTAAATAGCGTGAGAGATCTAACCCTTGGCAAAGGCTCAGATTTAGTTTTTGATGCGGTAGCAGGCCCTGCTTCATATGGTTTAGTTAAAGCATCGACGCAGGGCGGCAGAATTATTTTTCAAGGCATGTTAGATAGAAGACCTATGGACATTCATGCAGGCGTTTTAATGAAACGTAGGCTTAGCCTAAGGGGCTATACTCTAGATGAAACACTCGAACATGATAATAAAAAACAAGCTGCTATCGATGCTATTGCAGCTGGAATAGCCGATAAATATCTTAAGCCAGTCATTGCTGAAAAGTATGCTTTGGCTTCATTTAATCAAGCTTTTGAGCAATTAAAGCTAAATCAACATATTGGTAAAATTATACTTATTCCCTAATATCGTTTTACTTACATACACGTTACTATGTAAGCCTTTTAGTGGGCGGCTGTTATCTTTTGGACCGATCCAAATAATTTTACTCATAAGCTTGTATTAAGTTCAACATACGTACTTAACATTCGGAATTTTTATTCTATGTCTTTGCACAGCGACCATGGTCAACTTCAAACATTAGCCTTAAGAGACCTTACAGCTCGCGCCAAAAGTGGAATTTTTACCTATATTGCTGTTTGGCTGACTTTAACATTTACTTATGATCTATTGATTAACTTCCCTCTATTTTTTCTTATCAACACCTTAATGATTCTTAGTTTTTGTGTACTACGTTTTGCACATTATGTCGTGCTTACACGCAGTGCTAGCCCAGATACCGCCTTCCTATATCAATGGCTTATTATTACAATCCTATTAGGCGCAGCACATTGGGGATTAATGTCAGCCTGGGAAATTTATGACCCCAGGCTAATAGAACTGAGACATATCATGCTAGTCATTACTCCTGCATTTGCTTTAGGCGGGGCCTGTACCTTGAGTATTTCCTCAGAGATAAAAACGCTATACCCACTGCTTATGTGCCTACCTTTGATCGGCTCGCTGCTCCATACAGGTGGCACAGAAAGTTTCGTTTTTGCATTTATCACTTTTATCGGTCTGATCTATATTTTTACCTCTGCAAAAGCCAGTCACACCGATTATTGGTCAGCAATCACTAACCATCTTGTGGCTGAAGAGCGTGCAGAATTAATGGAGCAGCTAAGCACCATCGATCCATTAACACAGCTAAAGAATCGTATGTACTTCGACAAAGAGTATAATAAGGAATGGCGTCGCTGCGCACGAATGAACTGCCCAATAAGTATTATTATGATCGACTTAGACTATTTTAAGCGCATCAATGATCAGCATGGCCATGTGTTTGGCGATGAGTGTTTGAAAAAAGCAGCCCTTGCGATTCAGAATGAAGTTTCAAGACCTGCCGACTGCGTTGCCAGATATGGTGGTGAAGAGTTTATTGTTTTGCTGCCTAATACTAATCCAAAAGGCGCTTATAATATCGGTATGCGAATGCTGAAAGCCGTTTCCGACCTGCGTTTTGATAGTGATGGTGAAATTGTAAAGATGACTTGTTCAGTCGGCGCAGCAACGACCACCCCTAATTTAGAAAAAGATCGATCAGATTTGATTAAAGATGCAGACTCAGCGCTTTATTATGCAAAAGAGCATGGCCGTAACCGGTTTTATAGCGCAGATAAAACTAATAACTAAAAATGATTTATCGTTTATCTTTATCCCCACATAATATATTAAAAACGTTGTAGCCTATTTACTTATGAAAATAATTATTGCACTCATTATCACTGCCGTCTTTTTACTTAGTAGACGCTTTTTGGGAAACCTAATTAATACGATTAGTTCTGCAAAGTCAGTAAGGCCATATCGAGTCAAATATATTACAAAAACACTCAATCTGGTCTTAACTATATTTTTCATTATCGTTATGTCTTTGATGATAGGTATTGAATACCAGCAACTCAGTGTTTTCCTTTCGTCAGTATTTGCTGTTATTGGTATTGCTTTGTTCGCTCAATGGTCAATCTTAAGTAATATTACAGCCAGTTTAATTATATTTTTTGCCTTCCCTTACCGTGTTGGCGACCGTATTAGAGTTGTCGATAAAGATGATGACATTACTGGAATCGTTGAAGAAATTTCTGTTTTCCACGTCATTATTAGACGAGGTGATGACATAATCACGTATCCAAATACCTTAATTTTACAAAAAGCAGTCATCAAGCTACCGAAAATAAGAAAAAACCCAACTGTTGAATTACCCGAACAAGTGACAGAATCCATCTAAGCTAAATCGACAGGCACTATCGGCATACATTTTGTCATATCAGACAATTAACTAACTTGCTTCACTATGAGAAAGTAGAGTTCACTTGATTCACGAGCTCTATATTTCTATGCAACAAGTACGCACAAACTTCCAGGTAAATGGCTTATTGGCAAATTGTCACGTTCAGTCCATGCTTGCCAGCAGTAAACTTCGTAAACGCCTGCATAGAAATAAGCATCTAGAGTTGATCAATCATCAGGTAGACGTCATCTTAAATGCCGGAAATGACATTCGACTTCATTGCCTGTACTCAGAAAATCACCAAAATAAGTGCAACAAAAACAAACTCGTCATATTAATTCATGGATGGGAGGGGTCTGCTGAGTCGACTTACCTTTTATCAGCTGCAAGCGTTCTCTATAACGCGGGCTTCTCTGTTATTAGGCTTCATCTTAGAGACCATGGCCCAAGCTTGCATCTAAACACTGAGTTATTTCATGCAGCTCGCTTAGATGAAGTTCTGAAATCGCTACAAGATATTCAAGATCGTTTTGACTATAACGAGACTTATTTAGTCGGTTTTTCCTTAGGTGGTAATTTTGCTTTGCGAGTAAGAGATGAAGCTAAAAATTTTGCTTTAGAGCTGAATCATATCGTCGCCATTAGCCCGGTAATTTCGCCAGCTCAAACAATGTCAGCACTTGAGAATGGAGCAGCTATCTATCGCCAGTACTTCTTAAGAAAATGGAAGCGAGCGTTACAAATTAAAGCGAAGCATTTCCCCGATATCTATGATTTTAATGCCCTGCTCGAGTCAAGAAATTTAAGTGATATGACAGATATACTGATCACAACTCACACCCCTTTCAATACAGTACAAGAGTATTTTAATAGCTATACTTTACAAGCTAATAGAATTAAGCAATCAGATATCAAAACCGACGTTATCTTAGCAGCAGATGACCCTGTTATTCCTATAAATGGAAGCTCAGATTTTTTCTCAACAGATGCATTTAAGCTCAGAATTTTTGATCACGGTGGCCATTGCGGTTTTATTGAAAATTGGCGCTTGGGAAGCTGGGTTGATCAAGAGCTATTACGTTTATTTTCTCCTTAAAAAACTTATACACATTAATAACAAGCAACTTACTAAAGGGATAGTCCATGTTTTTTGATAAAGGTATGAAACGCTTCGAAGGTAAACGCATCGTAATTACAGGAGCTGCAAGTGGTTTAGGCCGTGCTATCGCCTTACGCTTCGCCAAAGAAAACTGGTCTATCTGTATTGCTGACATTCACATGGAACGAGCATTCGAAGTAGCTGGTGAAGTTGAAAGAGCCGGTGGTACGGCTTTAGTATTTGAATGCAACATCTCGAAGCCTGAAGATTTTCAAAACTTAGCCAAACTTGTGGAATCTAAGTGGGGCGGTGTCGACATACTTGTCAATAATGCAGGCATTAGCAGCTCAGGATCACTTCAAGAAAGTAGCTATGAAGAATGGCAGCGACTATTGGATATCAATTTAATGGGTGTAGTAAGGGGCTGTAAAGTCTTTACCCCCTTACTCGCTAAACAAGCCCATTCTCATATCGTCAATGTTGCTTCTTTTGCTGGTATTGCCTCAGCGCCAGGTATGGTGACTTACAATGTTGCGAAAGCCGGAGTTGTTTCTCTAAGTGAGTCTCTGCGACATGAACTAAGTGCTGATAATATAGATATCAGCGTAGTCTGCCCTGCTTTCTTCCCAACAAATCTCATGGAGTCTATGAATAAGGAAGAAACTAAAGTTTTGGTCACAAAGTTAATGAAGCGTTCTGGGGTAACAGCAGAAGACGTTGCTGAACATATTTATAAAGGTATTGAAAAAAGAGAATTTATGCTGATAACCCATAAAGATGCACGGTTGCAGTATAGTATGAAACGTCTATCACCCGATCTATTTCACGCTGGCATGCATCAAATTTTAAAGAAAATGGGCATGGTATAAAGAACAGTTTTCATATGGCTTAGCTTATAATTTTTTTCTCTAAGTCATATAACAAATTAGACTTTAAAGTTAGCAAGCTGTTTTCTTAACTGAGCCGCCATAGTAGATAATGAGTTTGTAGAGTCACTCACTCCTTCAGATAATTCGGCAGCTTCGCGTGAAAACATAGATTGCTCTGCTGCTGCGGCAAATTGAGTATTCATAACTGCCATTAATGCAATTGCATTATTGATATTGCCAAGAGATGTTTTAGCCTCATTGGAATGATCAACCGCTGCTTCTGCATAATGTTTACCCTGTTGCATAATAGTGAAGGCTTCATCTGCTACGACAGTAAAGCCTTTTACCTTGCTCACCAGCTCTAGCTGCTACAATGGCTGCATTTAAAGCTAATAAGTTTGTTTATAAACTTATGGTATCAATGCAAAAAGTCTATGACCTTTGTTCACAACACCCTCAAATTCAGACCACAATCAAATAGGTTTCTTGTGTACCAGCAGTAGAATACGAAATAAACAAGCCTAAAAAGATTATCCCTCTAAAAAGTCGAATAAAATTAACTTCATCTCTAAGCTAAGGGGCAAGATATAAAGAATGCCCCAATTTAAGGCATAACAGCTTTATTCTGCACTTTTTTTAACAATAGCTTTCCTATATTATGCCCAATTAACAAATGTTAATTGTCTCGATTATGGGAAGCTAACTTTTTATTTTTGCGTCATGCACGAGGAGAGTCGATTTGTCTCAAGCATTAACTGCTACGTCAACTACTAACATTGCACCTGAACAGGCAATGTCTACAGCTAAAACCATTATCGAGCAGGTGCAGTCTGCACTTGATATCTCATTAAGCTATATAAAACATTTATGCTTGAATGAAACAGGCCGGCTTTCTGGCAGTAAATTGGACGACTATCAGCTTGTTTCTTATGAACTCGCCTATTCCTCTGCTGAAATTGCAGCGGCAAGAGCCATCTGTACCTACGCGGATAAGATTCGAAGCACGAAAGGCTCAAGCCAAGCGTCTCTTTATTTAGAAGAAGAGTTAGCGCTACTATTTAGTGCAGAAGCTATTCAAAACACACGCAACCGTTTATCAACAAGGTTAAGTGAATATGGCTTAAGCATTGAACAATTCAATACAGCATTTATGAGCGAAACAAGCCTAGTCTTCTGCCAAACCTATTTGCAAACGCAAAAATTGGCAGAAATGGGCCGCATCATGTTGGAGCAAAACGGTCGCACCGCTGATTATCTTTTAGATGAAGATAAAGAAATCATGCGTGAATCTTTCCAGCGTTTTGCAACCGATGTTGTTATGCCTCGTGCAGAACACATTCATCGAGAAGACTTAATGATTCCCGATGAAATCCTAAAGCCTTTGGTTGAAATGGGCTGCTTTGGTCTTTCTATTCCAGAAAAATATGATGGTCTTCTACCGGATGGGCAAGAAGACAATATGGGTATGATCGTAGTAACAGAAGAGCTGTCTCGTGGTTCATTAGCGGCTGCCGGTAGTTTGATTACTCGTCCAGAAATTCTATCACGTGCTTTATTAGCGGGTGGTACAGAAGAACAGAAACAACACTGGTTACCAAAACTAGCGTGGGCAGATCCATTTTGTGCCGTCGCGATTACCGAGCCAGACTTCGGTTCAGACGTTGCCGGCATGAAGCTTAAAGCTGAAAAAACCGAAGGCGGCTGGTTGCTTAATGGCGCTAAGACTTGGTGTACCTTTGGCGGTAAAGCAGGTGTTTTACTTACTCTTGCAAGAACGAACCCAGAGCCAGGCTTAGGCCATAAAGGTTTAAGTATGTTCTTGGTTGAAAAGCCATCTTTTGACGGTCATGATTTCCGTTATGAACAAGAGTCTGGCGGTGTCATTTCTGGTAAAGCGATTCCAACTATCGGTTACCGTGGCATGCACTCTTTTGATGTATTCTTTGATAACGTCTTTGTGCCAGATAGTCATCTATTAGGTGGTGAAGCCGGTTTAGGTAAAGGTTTTTATTACACGATGGCGGGCTTTGCTGGCGGACGTATCCAAACAGCTGCACGTGCAAATGGCTTAATGCAGGCTGCATTTGAAAAAGCAATCTCCTACTCTCATGATCGTAAGGTTTTTGGTCAACCAGTTGGACATTATCAGCTAACCTTATGCAAACTAGCACGTATGGCGACAATATTGACTGCTTCACGTCAATTCACCTACGCTGTTGGTAATTTAATGGATGAAGGTAAAGGCCAAATGGAAGCTAGCTTGGTCAAACTGTTTTCTTGTAAGTCTTCTGAGTGGCTAACACGTGAAGCAATGCAAATTCATGGCGGCATGGGTTACGCAGAAGAATCAGCAGTAAGCCGTTACTGGATTGATGCACGGGTACTTTCTATATTCGAAGGTGCTGAAGAGACCTTGGCACTAAAAGTAATTGCACGGGCATTAATCGAAAACGCGGCATAAAGTAATAGAAAATTGATTGGAAAATAACGCTCGTTGAGCTTGTCGAAACGCCTAAGAAACGTAAACCATGGGGAACTACACACCTCCTCCGACAAGCTCAGGGACCGATTTTAAGTTATTCGAAATAAAATATTATTCGGGAAAACCCCAAATAGCGTCCCTTTTTGATTTGGAAAAAGTACATGAGTGAGCAAAAGAAAGCGCATCATATTTACGATAAAGACGGTAATGTAAGTAAAGATCGACCATGGATTTTTAGAACATACGCAGGTCACACCAACGTATGGGCGTCGAATGAACTTTATCGAAATAACCTAAAGGCCAGACCGGTTTAAGTATCGCCATGGACTTACCAACGCAGTGCGGTTATAGCTCAGATCATGATATTGCCAAACCTGAAATCGGAAAAGTAGGCGTGCCCATCAATTCACTTGATGACATGCAAGCTCTGTTCGACAACATCCCTGTTGATGAAATGAATACCTCGATGACCATTAATGGCACATCCATGTGGTTACTAGCACTGTATGTGGCTATGGCTGAAGAGCGCGGTTTAGATATCAGCAAGCTTAATGGTACGACCCAGAACGACCTGATTAAA
>CAXBKC010000119.1:0-9250 GCA_963975615.1 uncultured Oleiphilus sp. | reverse complement strand
CTTGTTTCAGAATGCCTCGCGCAGGTGAACCAAAACTAATAATAAGTTTTTGAGGGTCTAAGCCTGCCGCTTCTATGTGGGTTTTTAAATAATTACCTGCGGATTGAGCTAAGGCCTCTTGATCGAGTGGTGGCGGAATCTGCCCGGGGCTACCAGCCCAATCGGCAATAATTAAATCCAAAACTACATGTACCAAATGCAGAGTAACATCTGGATCATCTTTAGATAGCTGTGCCGCTTTAGCGAGTACTTTTTTAGCATCTTGGCCACATTCTAATGCGACCAATATATTGTTATAGATGCCCATAAAAACCTCCTGTTTATTGTTTTTAAATATCTTCACTATTTAAGTCTACGCTACCTTAGTCATATAGGTAATGATTTAGATCAACTTCATTATTTAATTTGAATTAAGTCAGCTAACTGTGAGCGATTATTGATATTTAATTTCTGATAAATACGGTATAAATGGTTCGATACCGTGGAAGGCGATAGATCTAATTTTTTAGCTATTTGTTTAAAACTGAGACCTTGTGTGACACCTTCTACAACTTGTTGCTCTCTTGACGTGAGTTTATCAATTGGTGATTGCTCTCTAATGCTTAATCTGAACAAATCACCTAATTGTTCAGATTGGATAATGACATTATTAACAATAACTTCTTCTTGCCTTATGTCAAAGGGATAGGTGGTTAATTTTTTATCCCCTTGGGATAATTCTATTAGATCCATAAACTGAGCTTCAGCCTCGTGGTAGACAGCTTTAGCATCGCAAATTGCATGATAAGTATTAAGTTCATCGTGTTTTTTCAAGCTTAACAAGCAGGCATGTGAAGCGGCTTCAACCAAATGGAAAAGTATAGTTCGATGTCGCTGTTTTTCCTCTTCGTTAAACTGCCTGTTTTTATCAAAGCGGTACAAGCTTAGTAATGTATAGATCCCTGTTCGCTTGCAAATATGAATTGAGCTTAGTATTCGTTGAATCTTGTGCGGCTCAAAAACCAATTTAAATATGTCGGATTGATAAAACTCATCATCAGATATGACCTCAGACATATCGACGGCTTCACCAATTTTATTGAACAGTCGTTTTGTGATTGGATTTATTTCGATATTATCAATTAATAAATCTGGAAAGTTTTTAGGTAAACCTAGGGTAGTATGTGTGTGAAATGTACGCGTACTTAAGTGGCCTGTGCTCCAGATTGCTGCATCAAAAGACACATATGACTGCAATTCGCAAAGCGCCCATTCACGATAGTGTCCGATATCTATCTGCTGCGTAGAACGATACAAACGACTAATAAGTTCTTGAACCGATTGCATGATCATATCCTAAATATATATGGTGTTATGCTGTATTAGGTTAATTTTACTATCCTAACTTTAGTCGATATCTGACACACTCACTATATGAATTATGACAAAATAATGCGCATATTGCTTTATTGCTGCGTGATATGCCCCTTAAGGTGAGCTTATGAATAATAACAAAAGTGACGTTCTAATCATTGGAGCCGGAATTGCAGGTTTAGTAACCGCCTATGAGTGCCTCAATAGAGGTTTGACGGTCACTATTTTAGATAGAGATAAAGCTGAAAAAATTGGTGGCTTAGCTAAATTAGCGTTTGGCGGAATGGCGTTGGTAGATACACCATTGCAGCGAAAGATGGGGGTTCAGGACAGCCCCGAAATTGCGCTAAACGATTGGCATTCTTTTGCTAAGTTTGGTGAAGACGACTATTGGCCAAAACAGTGGGCAGATTACTACGTGACGCACTCTTGTTCACATGTTTACAACTGGTTGACGGAACTAGGTTTGAAGTTTTTTCCTGCGGTAAATTGGGTAGAAAGAGGCCTCCAAGGTGATGGTAATAGTCTACCGCGTTACCATATTATTTGGGGAACCGGACATCGATTAGTAACACTTTTTGAAGAATTACTCGCCAAACATCTAAATAACGACAAACTTTCATTTTTCTTCGAGCACAAAGTAGATGACTTTTTATTCGATTCTGGCAAAGTTATAGGTTGTCATGCTGTCGATGAAAGTAAAAAAACCGATACATGCTTTTATGCAGAACATGTTGTCGCAGCTTGTGGTGGCATCTCAGGAAACTTAGAAAAAGTTCGTGCGCATTGGTATAAGCCATGGGGCAATGCACCGAGTGAAATGCTGAATGGATCGCATCAATATGCAGATGGTCTAATTCATGATTGCTTAGAACAAAAAAATGCTTCTGTGACCCACCTAGACAAAATGTGGAATTATGCTGCTGGCATACCACACCCGAAACCTCACTTCGTCGGACATGGTTTGAGCTTAATTCCCTGTAAATCAGCACTCTGGTTAGACGCAAATGGTAAGCGTATTGGACCCGAACCTTTAGTTACGGGGTTCGACACGAATGAGCTATGCCGCAGAGTTTCACAACTTCCGGAACCTTACACATGGCAGGTTTTAAATTGGCGAATTGCAGCTAAAGAATTTGCTATCTCGGGTTCTGAGCACAACCTGTCTCTGCGGGATAGAAAGTTATTCAGTTTTTTAAAAGAAGTACTATTTGGTAATCATAAGTTGATAAATAACTTAGCTAAAGAAAGTGATCATTTTATCGTAGCAGACACGCTGTCAGAGCTCGTTGATAAAATGAACGCCCTCAATAATGACTCAAAAATTAATGAAGAAACTTTAAAATCCGAGATTCAATCTTTTGATCAGATGATTAATCGAGGTAAGGCTTTATGGAACGATGATCAGCTTCGTCGTATTCAACAAGCACGCGCTTGGCGTTCTGATAAGTTTAGAACATGCAGCCCTAAAGCGATCATGGATAAAAAATCAGGGCCATTAATCGCCATGAAGTTACGTCTGATCTCAAGGAAAAGCCTAGGCGGTATACAGACCAACTTAGATAGCCAAGTTCTAGATAAACAAGGTAGTGTGATGCATGGTCTTTACGCTATCGGTGAAGCGGCTGGCTTTGGTGGTGGTGGCGCAAGTGGTTTTAAATCGTTAGAAGGTACATTTTTGTCAGGGTGTATATTGACGGCACGTGCCGCGGCTCAAGCTATTCATAACTCAAAATAATTTACAGACCATCATGGTTCTTAGGGGATAATAATGAAAAAAACAGGCGCTTGGTTAGTTCGCTTTGCATTAGAGCAAATAGGTGTACGTCATACATTTGGCATACCAGGGGTTCATAATACAGAAATCTATGATGAGTTAAATAAATCAGAATCTATTGAACCTATGCTGGTCACACATGAAGGTGGCGGCGCATTTATGGCTGACGCCGTAAGTCGAGTAAGTGATTCTGTCGGTACGCTATTAATTGTTCCTGCTGCTGGCGTTACTCACGCTGCCAGTGGAATAGGAGAGGCATTTCTGGATGGCATCCCCATGTTGGTTGTTTCTGGAGGGGTTCGTAGTGACTCAGACTTCCAGTATCAATTACACGACATGGATCAACATGCCTTATTAAAACCCATTACCAAGGCTACTTTTAAAATTGCACATCAAAATGAAATTTTAGATACCTTTTATAAGGCCTACAACATAGCAACAAGTGGAGAACCTGGCCCCGTATTTATCGAAGTACCTGTAAATATTCAGCTTTATACTGCAACGGTCGAAGAAACAAAAACCTATGCACAGTTTAAGTCTGAGAATCCTTCAGAAGATACAAATATAAGCCAGGACCAAATAGAAAATGCAGTAACCTTATTGTTAGAGTCAGCCTCACCAGGACTTTTCTTAGGCTGGGGAGCTGTTGATGTATCTCAGGAAACAATGAAAATTGCAGATTTACTCGGCGCTCCGGCATCAACGACCTTGCAAGGCTTAAGTGCTTTTCCTGCGAATCATGCTTTGCATACAGGTATGAGCTTCGGCGCTGCGGCAGTTCCTGCTTCGACTAAGGCTTTTGCCAAGTGCGATGCCATGTTAGCAGTGGGAACGCGCTTTGGTGAAATTGGCACTGCTAGCTTTGGCGTAACAGTTCCTGAAAATCTTATTCATATAGATATTAACCCGACCGTTTTGAGTGCTAATTATCCAGCAAAGGTGGAAATTGAAGGTGATGCTAAAGCTGTCGTACCTGCATTATTAAAAGCTCTAGAAAAGCGTTTAGCAGATAATGCTGATTTGTTAGAAAAAATCGCATCTCGTAAAGCCGCAATGACTACATTAATTAGCACTGAAAAAGCAAGTTATCGAGATGAGTGGCACAAACATGACAGCGGTGACAGGGTGAATCCTGTGGTATTTTTTGACGCTCTGAGAAAGAAATTGCCTGATGATGGTTTTGTTGTCGTCGATGATGGCAACCACACATTTCTAACGGCAGAATTAATGCCTATTCACACACCTAGACATATGATTTCCCCGACTGATTTCAACTGCATGGGCTATGCTGTTCCGGCAACTATCTCAACTAAGTTAATGCATCCGACTAAAGATGTCGTTGGTATTATTGGCGATGGCGCATTCTTGATGACTTGTATGGAAATTACCACGGCTGCGAGAAACAAGTTGGGAGCCATATTCATAGTATTCAATGATGGAGAGTTATCTCAAATCTCTCAGGCCCAAGAAGTGCCTTATAACCGTAAAACATGCACTGTACTTCATGATAGCCGTTTTGAAGGCGTGGCAATGGCAACGGGCGCTTACTATCTTCGAGTTGAAAATAATGGCGATGTTACTTCGGCGTTAGATACTGCTTGGTCCGAAGCTGCCAAGGGCAAGCCTGTTATTGTGGATATTAACATCGATTACTCTAAGAAAACTCGCTTTACTCAGGGGATAGTCGGAACCAACTTAAAACGCTTACCACTGAATATGAAAGTTAAAATGATTAGTCGTGCCTTAGTAAGAAAGGTGACAGGGTAATAGTCGCTAGAAAAGTTATACGCGCACCAACAAGTGTTCTGTAGCTAAAATAATATAAGATTTTGCACTTAATTGAAGCTCTCGTTTTACCGAAACCTTCGATGGGATCGCATCTTATGTAGTGGCATGTTGTTTGCAATTTCCTTTTGACTCTGTAGTGATCGAATACATTCGATCACTATGAAATATAGAAGCATAAGGAATTATCCATGAAAAAAGAAGACGTCATTGAAGCTGTTGTACTAGCAAAAAAAGAGAAAGCGCTTTCTTGGGAAGCGATTGCAAAAGAGCTAGGTTTGGGAACTGTCTGGGTAACATCTGCGTGTCTAGGCATGAATAGTATGCCTGAAGAAACTGCCGATAAACTTTGTGCCTTGCTTGAGCTTCCAGACGGATCAAAGCAAGCTCTTATGGCTTATCCTACTAAAACCTGGGAAAAGTCAGTTCCTCAAGACCCACTTATTTATCGCTTATACGAAGTGGTCGGCGTCTACGGCGATACCTTAAAAGAAGTCATTCAAGAGAAGTTTGGTGATGGCATAATGAGCGCCATTGATTTTAGTATGGATGTCGAAAAAGAAGAAAACCCGAAAGGTGATAGGGTCGTCATTACCATGAATGGTAAGTTCCTACCTTATAAAACGTGGTAGACAGAATTTAGGAAATTATAGGAGTGCGAGGCCACAGGCTTCGCATTACTTTACGTATGAAACTCCTTGTTCATGATATATTTTGGAAAATAATAATTCCAATCAGAATAAGCGATACACATTGCCAAAATAAAATAGGGTTTCGATCTATTAATGGTGGTTTGCTTTTATTGAGATAATGCTGGTTAGGATTGTTCAGTTCGTAGATAAATTCAGACACTTCTTCATATCGTTTAGATGAGTCGACATGTACCGCCTTACTCAGTGTGTAATCTAGCCAGCCAGGAAAGGCCTTATTTTCATCGCTTATCGCGTGATAACTAAGTTTACCTTGTGTGCGTTTATCTCTTATTTTTGAAATAGCATTACCGTACGGAAGCTTTCCTGAAAGCATGTTGTAAGTAATAACCCCTAAAGAAAATAAATCAGACCTGGATGTACCTAATTCACCTAAGAAGTATTCGGGTGCTGTAAACTGGGCCGTACCGACAAGCCCTTCATTTTTTGAAATAACTTCTGAAATTCCTGCAACTTTTGTTGACCCAAAATCGATAATTTTCACCGTTCCTAATTTATCAATCATAATATTATTGGGTCGAAGGTCTTGGTGAACCATCTCTTGTCTATGAAAAGCCTGAAGCCCTTTTGCTATTTGACGAACAATCTTTCTAACCGTATCTATATCTGGTTTCGGATTGTCTAGCATCCATTGAGCAAGCGTTTGGCCTTCAATATATTCGTTTACACTGTATAAATAATGACGTTTTGTTTTTGGAGCAATAGCTTTAAGAACATGCGCATTAGAGATGCGTTGAGCAATCCAGTCCTCCATTAAAAAGCTTTCTAGGTATTCTGTATTAGTACGCATCTCAGAAGAGGGGGTTTTGATGACTACTTGTTGTTTAGTTTCGCTGTCTTCAGCTAAAAAAACATGACTGCGGCTACTGATATAAATATCTCTAATAATGTCATAACCATCAAAGTGTATTCTTGCCGTCAATTGTGGCGCCACAGGCAATAAATTAATTTGATCTTGTAACTCTTCGATGTGTTGAGCGGGCAGTGTTTCTATTCTGACGATTTGAATGCTTAGATTATCATTACTGCCTAACAATAAAGCTTCCTCAACTAACTTTTTGGCTGTGTACTCCAGATCGGAACTTTGTTGAATCTCTTTAGCAATGAAGGAAGGTGATAAGAATTCATAAACACCGTCTGTTGCTAATATAAATATATCTTCGGTATTTATAGGTGTTGATAGATAATCCATTTCAAGAGTGTCATGAATACCTAGAGCACGAGTTAAATAACTTGTATCTTCTGAGACAACATTTCGATGATCCTCAGTCAATTGCTCAAGAGATTCATTAGAAATGCGGTAAATTCTAGAATCACCGGTATGAAAAAGATGCGCTGTATTTGACTTGAAAATAATCCCGCTAAATGTGCAGATGTAACCTTTATCTTTATTGAATCGGTAAGGACTATTTCGTGTTTGGGCATAGAGCCATGAGTTAGCTGCTTTTAATACACGCTGGGCAGACGTTTTTACAGACCAAGCATCAGAGGTACTGTAATAATCCAGGAAAAAGCTTTTAATGGCTGTTTCGCTAGCAACTTGGCTAACCTTGCTACTACTAATACCATCTGCAATTGCAACAGCAATTCCTTTAGTACTTAATAAAGGCTCTTGCGGAATGTATGCGCCATGAAAATCTTGATTAAGCGCTTTTCTGCCCGCACTACTAAATTGACCAAGTGAAACACTTAACTGTTTTTTCATATAGTAAAAATTCCCACTCTCTCGAATGGGGATTCCATTACCTTATGGATAAATAAAGATTATGCGATTCTGCTAGCTACGTTAGCCTGCTTTCGCTCTGGGCTTGTTTTAACGTGCGTGAAGTAAAGAGGTAAACCAACAAGTAATAAGCCACCAGTTAAGTTTCCTAGCACTGTTGGAATTTCATTCCAGATCAGATAGTCGGCTACTGTAAAATCTCCGCCCATAATCATAGAGAATGGAAATAAGAACATATTTACAATTGAATGTTCAAAACCCATAAAAAAGAACAGCATAACAGGCATCCACATAGCCATCATTTTGCTGGTAGCGGAGGTAGAGATCATAGCACCCACAACACCCATCGATACCATCCAATTACATAACATGCCACGAATGAAAATTGTGAACCAGCCATCCACTCCATGCGCTTGATAACCTAAAGTACGCGACTCACCAATACTACTAACTTTAGCGGCTAAAGCGCCACCATCTGTATTGTAGCCGTAGGTTAATATGAACGAAGCGAAGAATGCTACAGTCAACGCGCCGGCAAAATTTCCAACAAATACTAGGCCCCAGTTTCGTAGCATCTGATCCACGGTGCAACCAGCTCGTTTATCTAGAACGGCTAGAGGAACAAGAGTGAATACACCGGTAAGTAAGTCAAACTTCATCAAATAGAGCATAATAAAGCCGACAGGGAATAGCATTGCTCCCACCAACGGCATCCCTGTTTTGACGATCACGGTAATTGCAAAAAAAGCCGCTAAACCCAAGATAGCGCCAGCCATAAATGCTCGAATCAGGGTGTCTTTTGTTGACATAAAAATTTTCTGTTCGCCAGAGTCAACCATTTTACTGGCAAATTCACTCGGTTCTATATAAGCCATAAAGTACTCTCTTAGTTGTAATGATGAATAACAACTAGCTAATAGCACCTGTTATGCCAGAATTATTTAGTTCATATATTTCAGTATCTTAAATTACTTTCGCCTGCTAAATAACAGTTTATTTTAATTCTAATGCACCAACAGAAAGAACATTGCTTTGTATTGGTGCGAAAAGCTCATAGTGTAACTATTAGAGATACGCCTATTGCGAGCATAATAATCCCAATAATGAATTCTAAAACCTTCCAAGCGATGGGCCTATCGAAGATGGGTGTTAATAATTTAGCGCCATACCCAAGTGCAAAAAAGAAAACAAAAGAGGCAGACATAGCACCTGCTGCAAATTCAACACGTGTTGCTTCATATTTCGTTGATATTGCGCCCAATAAAAAAACAGTATCTAAATAAACGTGTGGATTTAGCCAAGTAAAGGCAAGGCAGGTAAGTGCTATCTTGAGAGCAGATTCAGGTACAGCTTCGGAAGGTTTAAGCGTATGAGATTGTGAAAATGCCGACATAAAGCTTTTAAGCGCATAGACGAACAAAAAAGCTGCACCACCATAACGAGCGATTGATTCTATCAAAGGAAATTGCTTAACAACTTCACTAAAGCCTGTCACGCCGAGGGCAATTAGCAGGGCATCGGAAAAAGCACATATAAAACAGACTAAAAATACATGGTGTTTTTTTAGGCCTTGTTTTAGAACAAACGCATTTTGAGCGCCAATAGCTAAAATGAGTGTTAAGCCTAAAGTGAAGCCGGTAATAAAAGTTGTCATTAAAGTCTCGTCAATCTAGATGATTTAGCTTTTATATCTTTAACTTACTATTTACTGCATATCCACTATTAACTTAGTTAAATTCAGGAGGTGATATTTCATATCATTAAGTAACTCTGTGCTGAAACGTAATTCGTACTTCATCCGTAAAAGTGTGCGATAATCCGCGCCCTTATTATTTTCGGTAACCACATTCTATGCCTTTACTGTCTCTCACTAATGTTTCCCTCGCATTTGGTAATCATATT
>CAXBKC010000118.1:0-9286 GCA_963975615.1 uncultured Oleiphilus sp. | reverse complement strand
CAAGTGCATGGCAACATACTAAAGAATGCTTGAGGATTACTTATTCTCAGCGAGACGACCTTGTCATGCGCGGCTTAGAAATAATTGCAGAGGAAGTTCATGCCGCGTACCAGCATGGATAGTTGCTTAGATGCCTTGTAGGTATTTCTTCTGATACTTTAAAGGCGGAATCCCATACCAGTGTTTGAATGCCCGTGAAAACGTACTTTGTTCGCTATAACCAAGCAATAAGGCAATTTCGGATAAGGTCAACTTGGGGTCACTTAAATAATTAACTGACATGGATTTTCTAATTTCTTTTAAAATATCACGATAAAATCGATTTTTACTTTTAAGCCTTCGGTGAAGTGTTCGTTCGGACAGCCCCATTTCTTTTGCTACCATGATGGCATCTGATCTTCCTTCGTGAAGACAACGAAGCAGGTTGTCTCTTAAGCGAACCAGAAAGTCATCATTTTCAGGTAAATGCGTTAATAAAATTTCAGCCTGCTTTCCAAGAATATTGTTAAGCGTCGGGTCAACGTGTGGGATAGGGCAAAGTAAATCAGTTTTGGAGAAGGTTAAAGATAGCTTAGTCTGGCGTTGATTTACTTCACAATCAAAAAACGCTTGATAAATAGCTAGCTCTTCAAAAGGTATGGTTTGGGTAAAGCTAATGCTTTTCAAGTGAAGCCTACTTGGCGCTATCAGTTCATTTACGATGCTCACCATAGCCGCAATTAATAAGGCGTCAGATGTCTGGTTGGAATAGCCAAAATCGGGTTCCCAGAATAATCTTACCGATTCATTGTCTAGAGGTTCTAGTTGAGCCTCACTACCTGCGTAGATTAGACCTTGAAATCGATTAAAGCATTTTAAGGCGTCACCGACGTTACGACTTGTTTTAAATAAATAGCCTAAAACGCCACAATCTTGAACACGAATATTTCGACCTATGGATAAGCCTAGTGCGGGAATGGGGTGAAGTGATTCTAATTCATCAAGTAGGTTCCACCATTGCTCAAATGACATGTGTTGTTTGAGGGCGTAGGAATCTAATGCTTTTTGAAAGCTAGGTAGTATTAAATTATTTCTATTTATAAACGCTTGTAAGTAAGAGAGTACGTCACGTGTGATAAAGAAGTCATTCAGCATAGGAATATCAATTTATGGTTTAAAGTAAAGGGTGGCGTAGATTGCATAAAAATAATTGGTTTTTGGCAATAATAAACTGTGTGAAGCGATTAAACTAGTATCAATTCAATATTAGTGAGGATTGGTTGGTGGAAGATTTACTGCGTGCTCTCGGTTTCATATTCACATTTGGTTTAGTGTTTCTATCAATCATAATTTTAGAAGCTTGGTATTGGCATAAGAAAGGCCGTAAAGATGCTTATCACTTTAAAGAAACCTTAGCCAATATAACAACAGGCGGAATGTATAAAATTATTAATGGAATTGCTATTGCGCTATTCATTCAATTTTTCTACGACTTTGTCAGGCAGTATGGCTTTCAATACTCAGCAAATGATGGCCTGTTTAGTATTCTATTATTATTTTTAGCAAGTGAGTTTTTCTTCTATGTTTACCATTTCACCATGCATAAAGTCAGGTGGTTTTGGGCGATTCATGTGACTCATCACTCTTCTAAGAATATGAACTTTTCTACCGCGCTTAGGCAAAATTTTTTACTGGATTTAAATTTTGGTTGGGTGATGTGGTGGATACCTTTAGCCATTATTGGCTTCGATAAGAATTGGGCCTTAATTGCGATAGAGCTTAGTTTGGCTTACCAGTTTTTCTTACATACAGAAATGGTCAATCGTTTGGGTGTTTTAGAAAGTATCTTTAATACACCGTCACACCACCGTGTTCACCATGGCTGTAAGCCAGAGCAGATTGATAGAAACTTTGGTGGTGTCCTAATTATTTGGGATCGTATATTTGGAACCTTTGCGGATGAACGCGATAGTTGTAGTGAAGTGGGAGGCTTTGAATATGGTTTGACTAGCCGGCAACCAACAACCTTGAATCCGCTTCGTTTGAACTTAGATGAATTTTTCCAGATGTTTAAGGATGTCATTCGCTATCGGGATATTAGGATTTTTTATAAAGAGCCAAACTTTGTTGAGAAGGAATATAAGGCCGATCCGGAAAGGGGAGTTAGCTTAAGCGTTACGAAGCCTGAGAGAAATATTGCTGTTCCCTGAGTCTGTACAGACTTCTACAAACTCACGTTTCTTAACCGTTTCGACGGGCTCAACGAGCGGATTATTTCGCTCCCTGAGCTTGTCTAACTATTCAATCTTTAGAAGATGTAATATGCAAACCACATTCTTTTTGGGTTGCTTCTTCCCACCACCAACGACCTTCTCGTTCATGTTGATTGGGTAGTACTGGTCGTGTACAAGGCTCGCAACCAATGCTAATGAATCCTTTTTCATGCAGTGGGTTATACGGGCATTCCGATATACGGATATAATCCCATACTTCTTTCGAGCTCCAATTTGCAATTGGATTAAACTTAATAAGTTTGCGAGTATCAGTCGAGTTGCCATGATCAATTTCAATTACCGCAACGGCAGAGCGTGTACTAGGGCTTTGATCCTTTCTCTGGCCTGAAACCCAAGCATCAAGCGTAGCTAGTTTTCTTTTTAAGGGTTCCACTTTTCTGATAGCGCAGCACTCTTTATGGCCATCTTCGTAAAAACTAAATAAGCCTTTCTCTTTGACAAACTTTTCTAAGGCTGAAGCATTAGGGGCCATTATGTCGATATCGATTTTATAATGTTTACGAACGGACTCAATAAATTGATACGTTTCTGGGTGAAGCCTGCCTGTATCAAGTGAAAATACCTGAAGAGGCTTTGCTAGCTTATGAGAAAGCTCGATTAAAGCGACATCTTCAGCACCACTAAAAGAAACGGCAAGGTTAGGGAAATGAGTAAGTGCAAATTTGAAGATTTCTCTAGGGCTTTGCTTACTTAGCGTTTCGTTTATTTGAGCAATGTTTTCGTCAGTAATCTGATTAATATCAGAGAAATCGATAGACATAGTCTTCTCTCGTGTTGGGCAGTGTTTAAATTAGCTATAAATATAGTATGACATTTGAAGCAAGAGATTTTATCGAACATTTTACATTATGCAAGGCACGCGTATTTCGTTAGAATGGCGCACAATTCTAAAGTAAGAATATTTATAGCTATTTTAATCATAATTTTTTGAATACGGAGTCTTAATGTGGAACTAATCTGCCTTGATTTAGAAGGGGTATTGATCCCAGAAATTTGGATCGCATTTGCCGAAAAAACAGGTATAGAAGCGCTAAAAGCAACGACGCGTGATATTCCAGATTATGATGTACTAATGCAGCAACGTCTTCGAATTCTTGATGAACATGGCTTCGGTCTTAACGAGATTCAAGCGGTTATATCAGAGCTTGACCCGCTTCCTGGCGCAAAAGAGTTTTTGGAGTGGTTAGCGCCACGCTTTCAAGTCATTATCTTGTCAGACACATTCTATGAGTTTGGCATGCCGTTTATGGCTAAGTTGGGGAACCCGACATTGTTCTGTCATAAGTTAGAAGTAAACGATGAAGGTAAGATAACTAATTATTTACTACGACAAAAAGACCCTAAGCGACAGTCTGTTCGTGCATTTCAATTACTTAATTACAGAGTGATTGCCGCTGGCGATTCTTACAATGACACGACTATGCTAAAACAGGCAGAAGCAGGAATTTTATTTAAATCACCTCAAAATGTGATCGATGAATTTCCACAGTATCCTGCTGTGCATGAATATGAAGACTTAAAGCAAGAAATTTTGAAAGCTAGTATTGAGCACAATTCTTAATAATATTTTTTGGCTATTTTTTCCCAAGGAAAAGCAATGACTGACAAAACTCCAGATAATGTATCTTCTGAAGAGCAACAAACTGCACCTGAATTAAAAGGTGAACGGATTCAGAAATTATTGGCTCAGGCTGGAGTAGCATCGCGTCGTGAAGCCGAAAAAATGATCAGTGACGGCCGTATAAAGCTCAATGATGAGTTAGCGACTTTGGGGGATAGAGCACAACATAAAGATAGTCTTTATTTAGATGGCGTGCTTTTAACTATCGAAAAGCCATCTTATGATGATTATCGAGTAATTGTGTATAGCAAACCAGAGGGTGTGATTTGTTCTAATTCAGATCCAGAAGGTCGGCCTACCGTTTTTGATCACTTACCGAAGCTAAAGAACCAGCGATGGATATCTGTCGGCCGTTTGGACATCAATACCTCTGGGCTATTAATTTTGACTACGGATGGTGAATTAGCCAATCGCTTAATGCACCCGTCTTATCAAATTGATAGGGAATATGCAGTACGTATTCATGGTGAAGTTGATGATGCGATGCTTAAACGCTTAACAGACGGTGTTTTATTAGATGATGGTATGGCCAAATTTACCGATGTAAGAGAGTTTGGTGGTGAGGGTCGTAATAAGTGGTTTCATGCTGTTGTGATGGAAGGGCGTAATCGAGAAGTGCGTCGTTTGTGGGAGTCTCAAGAAGTTCAAGTTAGCCGACTAAAGCGAGTTCGCTATGGTTGTATCTTTTTGCCAAGCCGATTAAAAGTAGGGGCCTGGGAGGAGCTTACAAACAAAGATATTAATGAACTGAGGTCTTTGGTTCAGTTACCGGCCATTCGTGCTAAAAAGGACAAGACTGTTCAGGGTAAACTAGACGATAAGCGTTCTAGGACAAAGGCTGTAAATAAAAGTATTAAGACAGGCCAGCAAGTCCAAAGAACAAAAAATACGAAGCCCTCTGATGGTCGACCAAAACAAAGCGGTAGATCATCGAAACGTAGTATTAAATAAATTGTCTTGAGTTAGATGGTTTATTTATTCAAAGCTGTTGAGGGCTTCTGTTATCTAACACCCAGTTTCTGTTAGATATAAGCATAGCCTTCTCTTTTTTCAATAAATGATAAAAACGATGCATTTTCTTAGGGATATCGCTTAATTCAAAATCATCAATGCGATTTAAGCCAATTAATTCTTCAATAATACTCAAAAGCCGTTCATCAAAAGATGTATTTGCGCACTTTCCGCTAATCAATTCTCCTGCAGATTGAAAACAGTTCCTTCTGATAAAATCAATTAAATTGGTACTCGGTGCATGCTCTAGAAAGAATAGCTCAAGATCTTTCGCAGTATATTGAGTAATACCATTGAATTGTGTTGCCTTTAGTTTGTAATACTTACTTGTGTATTCCATAACCTTTTTTTCTAATGGTGAGATTGCGGTTTGCACAATTCGGGCGCCATAATCGATAAAGTGGGTGCCATTTTCATCAAAATAATTATACGCAATAGCGTGGGCATACATGTCCTTACGGTCATAGGTTATAAATATTTGCTCACCGGCTTCATAGCTTTTATTGGCTATAAAACCAATAACTTTAGCTTCATTATCTAGAGCTTTAACAGGATTACCCGTCCTGTCGGAATGATTGAAGGCATCAACTGCTGAAGCAAATCCGTAGCCTGCAAAAGCCCGACTCACCATATTTAAAAGAACTCGTAGTACAATTCTTGAGTCGAGTTTAGGGTCAAACTTTGCCAATGCATCAACTCTATCCTGAATTTGTTTTTTTGAGTCTTTAATATTTCGAGCTAAAACAGGATTCATTTTGGCGATAAGTTCTAAATCACCATCACTGTAGAAATATGTACACTTTTTTTGTAGTTCTGATATCGGCTCAAGGCTGAGTAAGATATCAAGGTGTTTAGATGATGGCCCTTTTGCGAGCTCAATAGCGGCGGCATGAATGTACTTAAAATTATCGCTCGCAGCTGCTGGATAGCTGATATCGTTGTTTAATTGTATTTGATGTTTTGTAGGATAGCTGGCTAATACAGTATTTTTGGGGATGTGTTCTTTGGCGTACATGCCAGATAAGCCGTTGACTGCTTTTCTCTCAATACGTGAGTCAAATGTTAATCCACGTTTTGTTGCTAAATCTATTTGATCTTTAAATTGTTTGTTATTCATTTGTTAAATAGCCAGAAACCTAAGTTAGACAGATATAGTAGTTAACTCATTGAATTAACGCCAATTACCAGTTCACAAAAACTGTTGCTACTTTTTCAATAGCTTTCACCTAAAAAAGGCTTTAGGTTTTTTTACAATAAGTATGGAGTTGACTTTTAACTATAAAAAAACCTGAAATAAAAGCACATTTATTTCAGGTTTTTAGTAAGGTAAGCTATTTTTCAACCAATTTGATAGTTCGAAAATGAGGCTACGTTATGCGTCAACTCACTAGACATTACAATGTTTCTACCTTCATCTTTTGCCTTATATAGAGCTTTGTCAGCTCTTGATTGAAAACTTTCCAAGGTTTCTTTTTGGTCAAAGGTCGCTGTTCCCAAACTGATCGTCAATGGAATAATTTTACCATTATATAAGTAGCTATATTCAGCTACGGTTTTCCGAATCCTTTCTGCTACTAGATAAGCCTGTTTTTCATCCGTATTATCTAAAATCAACAGAAACTCTTCTCCGCCATATCTAAAGCATAAATCGCTTTGACGAGCGCATTTCTTAATTGTCGCAGCTAAATCTTTTAAAATGCTGTCGCCCGCCATATGCCCGTAACAATCATTGATCGCTTTGAAATGATCGACATCTAACATCGTGATTGATAGTGGTGAGTTGTGTCTAATAGCTAGCTCTGCTTCGCGGTGAAGACTTGCTGCTAAGGCGCGCTTGTTACCAAAATCTGTAAGTTCATCTTTTAACGCAGCTTTTAGCGCTAATTGATAGAGTTTTGCATTACGTAGGGGAAAAACCAAGGTGCTAGCTAAGCGTTCAATAATGCAGAGTTCTTCTTCAATAAAACGTTTTTTACGTGAAAACGTAAGTGAGCCTAAATCAGTTTCGTCCATGCTTAAATTATATTGGCATGAGTGAATGCCTGCTTTATCACCTACAATGACCGTTTCTTGGTTGCTGGCTTGATGTGTCATATAGTCGAAGGCGACAACTATTTTTACTTCATCAGCAAATATATTAATAATATCTGAGCAATCCAAAGTTGTTTGTAGGCGTCTTGTTAGGCGTGAAACAATATCATTATTATCTGAAATATTGTTTGTTATGTCTCTATATGTGGAAACAATCTTGGCTTTATTGAAGTCGATTGTTTGTTCGTTAGTTTCTTTATGCTTCATGGTGTGCTCCAGGCGCATTATACAAGATCAAATAAATGATTAATTAAGCTATTTGATTTGTATTATTACAATTTACGTGCCACCTAATTAATAACATTTATAAACAACAACTTAAGATGTTTTGTTGTGTTTTTGACTGATTGTTAGTAGATAAAATTTGCCGTATTGACAAAAAAATGACGGCCTGTAGGTTATATTTTGAAGGAAGCGCAATATTATTGAGTTTTGGATAGAAAATTGACAGCGTAAAAGTAATAATGCGCATCGTGATAATGGTCTATCAAATAAAGTGTGGAGTAAGGACGAATTAATGCGCCTTAAATCAATAAAATTAGCCGGCTTCAAGTCATTTGTAGATGCGACGACAGTCCCATTTTCAAGCAATATGACTGCAATTGTCGGCCCGAATGGATGCGGTAAATCTAATATAATTGATGCCGTGCGATGGGTGATGGGTGAAAGCTCTGCAAAAAACCTGCGTGGCGAGTCGATGACAGATGTCATTTTTAATGGCTCCACCGGAAGGCAGCCAGTAGGGCAGGCAACGATCGAGCTATTATTTGACAATGCTGAAGGCCGACTAAATGGTGAATACGCTGCATTTAGTGAGATATCCATACGAAGAAAAGTTACCCGTGAGGGTATTTCTCAATACTATTTGAACGGCTCAAAATGCCGTCGTCGTGATGTGACTGATATATTTCTTGGCACCGGTATGGGGCCGCGCTCATACGCCATTATTGAGCAAGGCATGATTTCTAAATTAATCGAGTCAAAACCAGAAGACTTGAGAGTGTATTTAGAGGAAGCGGCAGGCATATCAAAGTATAAGGAGCGTCGTCGAGAAACAGAAAATCGTATGCGACGCACTCAAGACAACCTAGATCGTTTGGCAGACATACGAGAAGAGTTAGGAAAGCAGCTTCAGCATCTTAAAAGGCAGGCTAGTGCTGCAGAGCGTTATGCCGAATATAAAAAAGAAGAAAGACTAAGTACTGCTAAGTTAAATGCAATTCAATGGCAAAGTTTAGCAAGTGTTTTAGAGCATAAGCAGATTCTAATACGTGAGCACGAAATAAAAATAGAAGACTCCTTGTTAGCAAAAAATGTCAACGAGAATCAAGTAGATTCATTGCGAACACTTATAGAAGAAGAACAAGTTCAATTCAACGCTATTCAGGCGAAGTACTATCAATGTGGTGCAGAAATCGCAACGCTGGAACAACAACTTCAGTATCAAAAAAACCGCTTGAATGAACAGCAAAATACCTTGCAACAGCTCAAGCAGGAAATTGAAGATCTTAATCTCTCTCTTGAAGAAGAGCATGAACGCTTAGAACACATCAATATCGAGCTTGAAGATATTGCGATTGAAATAGAAGAAAGTGAAGCTTCTTCAGAACAATTAGCTCACGACTTAGAATTAAAATCTCGTGATCTAGATAAGTGGCAAGCCGATTGGGAGACATTTAATCATCAAAATGCGTCTACTAGGCAAACTGCAGAATTAGCTCAAAGTAAAATGCAAGAACATGATACGAGGATTCGAGAGCTATCAATTAGAGGTGAGAAGCTTTCGATTGAGCAAGAGAGTATCCGCTCACAAATAGATGAACTTGATGTCAGTGAGCTACAAGAAGAATCACTGATACTTACTGAGCAGATTGGCGCAAGTATAGATAAGATTGTTATCTTAGAGCCTGATATTAAAGCGAAAGCATTAGAGTTAGATTTATTAAAAAATCAGAAGAATGAAGTCTATAAAGCTCTGACTGAACAGAAAGCTATATTCGCTTCTTTAAATACGCTTCAGCAAGGAGCTTTGGGTGATCAGCCTGAAAAGGTAGAGTCCCTTGTTTCTGAGCTTGGTTTTTCCAACTTACCACGTTTATTAGAGCGATTAAGTGTTAGTCCTGGCTGGGAACAAGCTGCGGAACAAGTATTAAGTGAGTGGTTAAATGCACTGGTTTTAACTCAGGAAATAAACTCAGCTAACTCGTCTGATTTTTATCAAAAGCTTGGTGAAGGGAGTTTAAGTCTAAGCTTTACCGAAATTTTTGATGCGAATTCATCTAATGCAGTC
>CAXBKC010000117.1:0-9339 GCA_963975615.1 uncultured Oleiphilus sp. | reverse complement strand
TTTTTGCCTATGAAAATCTCTATTGGGGTGATACTACTGTTAAAAATGGGCAAGATGTATGTGTATCTACCAATACGTTAATTGTCGATGATTTGAGCGCTGAAAAAAATTCTTCGATAACGGTTGTTGCTGATAGTCATGTAATTAATGGACAAATCAATTCTACTACCGACGCAGAAGTATGCTTTAATACAGCATTGAAAGTAGAAGGTACTGTTTTGAGTATTGGTGCTGGTGGTGGTGTTATCAGTGGAGGTGGAACATTTTTAGCTGCATTGTTTGTTGATGGCGTCATTGCTATAGGTAGTAATCTCTATTGTGGTAGCAAGCTAAAGAGCAATAACGCACAACCTCAGTAGTATTTATTAGTCAATATAAGTAATCCAATAATATTGACTACAATTATGTAATTTAGCCAGTATTCATAATTAAAACCTGAACAGTGATAGTTACACGATCACTGTGCACAAATGAAAGTCGAAACGTTTATTTACGAATGCCTATCAAAAAAGCCCGAATATTACTATTCGGGCTTTCCTTTTATTGAATATTAAGGTTCACCCACTTAAATAAACCTTACTAACAAGTATAACCAATTGATTATAAATGATTTTTACATCATGCCGCCCATATAACACATAACTACTTGTTTATATTGAATTTGCAATATGGGCGTTACATCCGATACCCCACATTATACCCCTGAATTTAAATTACAGGCTAAATGTATTATTTTTCTGTTCATAACCAACTGTATTATAATGTTTTTATAATTCTAAGATAAACTCTTCTGGGCTAATTAGCTCTAGAATATTTTTTTTATCAGTATCATGTAGAGAAAGATATTTATTTATCCCACTACCAAACTTTGATGTCAGCACATTCACAAATCCGCAACTAGATACCCTTGTGTTTTCTTGTAAGCCGAAGGCTAAAATATAGTAATTTATATTTCTAAGAGCGTCATAAAGTGTAATTGTCTCAGTCTTTATAGGCTTTCGTCCAATCTGTTTATTCGTTAACGAACCTTTTTCAAAATATATTTCTAGCACTTCATTAAGGGGTAATAAGGGGTTACAGAATTCAATATTAATAACACCATTAAGTATTCTCTCATTAAAAGAGCGAATTGCTAGGGCAATATTAATTTCACTGGCAGTTAAATTGTCAGTGGTAAAACTTCCGAAAGGCGTGCCCACTATGAAATTAATTAAGTTATGCTTTTCCAAGTTATCAATAAGGAAGTTAATCAAAGGCTCAAGAGAGTTATTGGTAATAGATTTTGATAGCAATACTTTCAAACCCATTAGATTAACTGCTATGTCAACACCATCAGTACCCGATTGTCTTTTATTTAATTCGGGAATGACATTTTTAATAAAGTGGTTGACCCCGTTTTCGCTATACCTTCCTTTGTTAATATCCCACAATAGCTGTTCTTTAACTGCGTAGGAATTAAAGATCCCACCTTTGTACTCCCATAATGCCTTAGTTCCATACTTTTTAAAAAAAGAAACAGGATTTTCCTGATTTATTCTGTCTAAAAAATATTTTTTACAGGAGACAAATTTAGCATTTTTAATATATGAGTCATCATCTGAAGAAACTTCTGTGTTGAAGGTATACTCGGTATTAAATGATAAAAAAAGTCCTTCTATTTCATAATCAATAGTGGTTTCATCTGCATAATTCGACTCCTTATATTTTGCAAAATAAAATGCTACTTTAGCAGCCAAAAAAATCGTCTGTATATTTGAAGATACGCTATCTGCTTTATCTTCACTATCAATGGTCGAGATATTTTGATGGAGTATATCAATATGTTTTTTAATAGAAGAGCGTGATAGGAATGATCTAGTATCGAGTTTTGCAACTGCTATCTTAAGCTCTTTTCCTGAACTTGCATCAATATGGTTAAGCTCACTTGATATTTCACTTTTTAAAAGAGAAATTACCCCTTTTAAGTCATTACACCTTTTTCCATCAAATAATATTTTGTCTAGACGGTTAAAAAAAACACTTTCCGTATGTTCTAAGGATAATCCGCACATTTGCTTTACAAATGGTACTGTAAACTGATCAAAAAAAAGGGTACTACCTGCATGCTGTGAAACATCAGTGTAAAGGGGAGTGCTTTTAAGGTGGGATAAAATATTCTCAACTTTAATTAGAGATTGGGATAGAAAATCCATTTCTGGATCAGTCAAATTTAACTCTGACTTTATCTGTTCAAACAAGTCAGAAAAATAGACTTGCTTTGCTGAAAATGTTTTTAACTCGGAAAATACTTTCTTGCGACTTCTCCCCATAAAAACATCTACCGCAACAGCAATAAAATCAATTAATGAAGAAAATTTTGGTGTCATATACATTCATATATCCTTAGTCATTTTAAGAACGGATTAGTTGGCGCAAGTGTTAAATCAGATTTCCGGTAGTTGTTTTTTATCATATCAAATAAAGTTCGACCTGTTCATTTGAACTCCCCGATATAGGGTAACAACTAAAAGGAAATCTATATGTCTAGCAATATTAAAGGTTCTACTGTCGCAGGTTCATTAGGTGCAGCAGGAACTGTCGGAACAGTTGCCAGCACAGCATCTGCTGTAGCTGGAGGCTCAGCAGCTACTATAATGTCAGCAACAGCAGGTACAACAGGATCAACTTTAGCGGCCTTAGCTGGCACATCAGGAACAGCTGGTGCTACGGCTATATCTTCCGGGATGGCATCCATCGGCTCAGTGGTTGGAGGCGGAATGGCTACGGGGGCAATAATTACAGCCGCGGCTCCTGTGGCCGCCATCGCAGCTATTGGTTACGGTCTTTTTAAGTTATTTGAGGATTAACAATGTTCTCTATCGGCATCCAAAAAGAAATTAATAAAGCTTTCTTTGATCAACTTCCAATGCGTGATCAAAATGAGTTCTTACAGCAGGTTTATGATAACGGCTATAACGCATCTGAAATAGCTAAGCATTTAAGAATAAGTCCACAAACAATATATTCTCGAATAATAGCTCACAGGGGGAGAGGATCAAAACAGGTGCATACCGTATAAGACAAAAGTCCTTCACATAATATGAGGGACTTCTCTTTCGCTGAGTTTTTATTTTATAAAAAACAGCCTTAATATAAGAAAAAACTCCAACTCTTTAAGCGTTTACTAAAATATTAACGAACAAAACAAGTGGTTACTTTAATTTTTTCTTAATAGTTTCCATAGCAACATTTAACATTTTTGCTTTTTCTTCTTCCTGTTTCTTAAGTGCATCGCTTAAGCCTGATAATTTATCACTATGACACTGAGACATTAACTTTTTATAAGCTCTCTTGTATTCAAGTAGTGTTTTACCTTGGCTTAATCCCAAAATTTCACACGCCTCAGCAAAGATTTGTGGGTTTAAGTGGCGTTGGCTTTGTTGTCTACTTTGGCTATTACCTTGTCTAGAATAACTTTGGTCGTTACTTTGCTGACTTGAACTGGCTTTTTCTTGTTCACGTTTTAGATTTTCAGCCTGTCGACGAATGTCATCTTCGGCTGCGCGTCTTTGGCGTTCAATATCTTGCTCTGCTTGATATTTTTGTTGTCTTAGTTCTTCTTCAACCTGTTGCTTTTGACGATATAACTCAGCCTCTGCTTTATCTTTCTGTTGTGCAATATCTGCTACGTAACCCGCCTTAGCTCGCTTAAAGCTGATAGAACCGAACAAATCACTTATCCAATACTTAACTTTAGTAACAGGTCGTTCAAAATTGAGTATAAAGCCAATAATAAAAAATGCTGTTGCAAAGTCTCTTTGCTCCATTTGTAAGAAAACAGGGGCGATCCCTATTAATATAAAGCCACCTAAAATAACTAAAAACGGATTTAATCCTTTAAACAGTTTACCGATTAAGTAACCAATAAATATAAATGCCGCCGCACCAAAAAATAACTCTGTCATAATTCTTGTAACTTCCTATATAACGGTTTCCATGTATGAATTAGTAACCCAACTACAAATGACAATGTTAACGGCCACCAATTTAAAGTTGAAACTATAGTGAAAACAGGTGCTAGGCAGCAAATTACAATGATGCCCCAAAGTGAAATTCCATTTCGGAAAAACCAACCAATAAATAATCCTGCAAACCAGAATATTCCTAGAAATACCATCGTTTCCGTATTCATTGCTATATCCTTAATTTGGTATCAAAATCGAGTTTGATTGATTGCCCACTACATTGAGCAGGTTGTTTCCTAGAGAAACGAGCATAACGGGAATGATTAAAAAAGTTAACTGTTTCAACTATGGCGGGTTGATGGTGTTTTGAAATATATACGGCTTGATTATCAGCAAGGGTTCTTAATTGGCTAGAACCAAATAAGCCACCTAATGAATGTGAATATGTTGATATATGGAAACTTGAATAAAAACAAACTGATGTAAATATTGCTGTCGAATCGCTATATGATGTATTAACCGATGATACCATCGAACAAGTTGTCTTTGTAACTAATGATACTGATTTAGCGAGTGTTTTAGAAAAGATAAAATCGCTGAACAAAGTTAAAGTTGGTTTAGTTATACCGACTACGGATAGCATTCGAAATCCAAATGAAAAACTCGATAAATTTGCCGATTGGACGAGAAAGAACATTTTAATTGATGAACTAAGGTTGTCTCAATTACCGAGAGTTGTCCAAGGAGGAAGAAAGCAAGCTGTTAAACCTATAGGCTGGTTTGGACAACCAGCTATAGTTGAACAAATAATCGAGACATTATTACAAGTAGAGAGAAATCGAAGCAAGTGTTGGAGGTGGTTAGAAACAGCACCGCCAACCTTTGAAGACTTACCAGTATTAACTGCCCCCCCAATTGCATTACTCAATGATGTGGAAACAGCCAACATTGTGCTTCAATACGCCAAAAAGTATGTTGATTTCCGTCAAAACAAGTAAAAGGTATAATAGACTGTAATCTCTTTCTAAAAATTGAGAGTAAATAATATTGATCTTTGATTTATTGACAGAGAAAAATAAAAAGCCTGAAAATAATGTTTTTCAGGCTTATTGAAACGTTATGATACGTAATGAACGAAAAACCCGCTACATCAGCCCACCCATATAGAGCTTATCCCATTGATTTAAATTGAATTTATTTAATGAGATAATACTGAACTCCCACTTTATACCCCTAAAGTTCAATCGCTTGAGCTAACCTATTGAATAGTAATAAAACATCGTTGTTTCATGTTAAAAAATATAATGACTTTTATTTATATCTAGCATTCACCCACAAAGATTAAAGCTGCTTCACATCCACTTTTAATTTATCTAAATGTGTCTCAAGATACTGAGGCACATTTTTATCAATTCGTCCTCCTAAATGTTTACCAAAAAATCGTTCAATAGCTACAACCGAAGCTAATTTATTTATTCTTTTGTGGAAGCCGTGACCTTCATCTTCTGCCAAAATATACTCAACTGGTAATGACTTTTGATACATTAACTTAGCAATATTGTCAGATTCGGCCTGAGTTACCCTCGGGTCATTTGCTCCTTGAATTAACATCAAGGGGGTCTTAATCTGATCAACATAATTGAGCGGTGATCTTGACTGCATATCTATTCTGTCACTCTCAATCTCAGGATCACCAACGGCGTTAAACCACTGACCAAGATAAGGCCTCCATAGTGCTGGAAATGACTCCATCAAAGTAATAAGGCTAGATGGACCACAAAACGAGATAACGGCTTGGTATAATTCTGGTGTAAATGTAGCACCAGATAATGCGGCATATCCTCCATAAGATCCTCCCATAATGCCTATCCGTTGCTTATCAGCTATACTTTTGCTGATTAGATATTCTACCCCATCAGTTAAATCATTTTGCATTGTTCCAATCCCCCAGTTATTGTTACCTAGATTAAGGAAGCGTTTACCAAAGCCTTTCGATGAACGGCAATTAGGTTGCAGTACTGTGTAGCCACGATTAGCCAATAACTGGGCTATCGAGTTAAAGTAACCCGAGTTTAAAGTCCAATAATCTCTTGCCCAAGGGCCACCATGAGGTAGGATAATGGTAGGAATATTTTTCTGTAGTCCTTTAGGCAACGTTAAGTAGGCTTGAATATCCACGCCATCCTGAGACTTATAAGTAATAGACTGACGTTTAGACAAAAGTTCAGGGTCTATACTGGGAGTTTGCTTGTGTAATAGTCGAACTTCTCCTGTATTAGCATCATATTTATAATCACTTCCCATATCGACATCACTAGCTACATGAAGTTGCCACGAACCTGTTTTTTCATTGTGATCGATAACTGTGATCTCAACATTTTGCTTGAAGTGCTTGTTTATATTCTGCCAATGGGTCTTAAAAGTGTTATCTAATGAATATGTTCGTAGGTAACCACCATAATATGAAACGGCTAGTGGTGCTCCTTCGTTATTGAATAAAACATCCTTTACATCAGATTTACTTTTAGGGTCTTTATGCAATGTTTTTAAGTTGCCGTCATTCATATCGAGTCGTAATAATTCCTGCTTATCTCTTCCTTCAATATTGGCACTGATATAAGCAAATTTTTTGCTCTCATCGTAGCTTAGTATTCTTATACTTTCACCTACTTCAGTCTTAATTAACCTGCTCCATTGATCATTGATTTTGCCATAAAGCTCTGATGTATTATCTGGATTAGTGCTTCGGCCTAATACTGGTTCACCTTGTCTATTGAAACCCATTTGCGAAAAAGAATAAGAGTTTTCAAAAACATTGGTAATCACTTTTGATTCGATATCAAGATGGTAAACATCAACACTCTTCGGATTATCTTGATTTGCCATTACTATGAGTTTTTTAGGAGAAGCTTTGGACTGTCCAATCAACATATACCGGATGTCATTATCACGGGTTAACTGGTCTATATTGGAGGTTATTTTAGGGGTTGAAAAATCAAATGTTATTCTGAAAATTTGACTGTTTTCATTACCGCCAGAATCTTTTATAAAAAAAATGTCATTATTATCAATAGACCATACAAAATTACTAATTGGCTCCATGGCTTTAGTTATAGGCTGTGCATCTTCGACATTGCTTCCTATAGCCATTAAATAAACATTTGGAGCACCTTGGTAGTCTTTAATAAATGCCAACCAATTACCATCACCAGACACACGTAACTGCTTAATATTGCTCGTATTGAAAAAGTTTTCAGCTGGTATTAATATACTCTCTTTGAGCTCTTCCATTGGACTTGTTAGAGTTGCTATCTGCGAGTAAGCATTCAAAAATAGAATACTCACGAATACTGCGAGAATCGCAATCGGCTGTATTTTTTTATTTTTCACTTTTCATTCCCTTAATCGTTATTCAACAAACAATATTAATTATGATTCATACTGACTTCTTATTTTCAAGTTATCGTACAACAAACTTTAATTATTGTAAAACGATAATTAAATATCGTTTACACGTTACAGCTTTGTTTGGTACAATCAGAAAAATTAAGAAAAGGAAAAAATGACTAATGAATGAGAACATGCAAAAATTAACGAAGATCAGCGGGGTTTTTAGAATACTAGTGATTGCAATAACCGCATTCATTATAGCATACATAGGATATGATTATGTGGTGCATGATATATTGAGTCTATCAAAAGATGAGCTATTTCATGAACTTTGGAACAGTTCACAAGCGAACAGAGGAATACTTTTTGCCACTCAATTGCATTTTTTGGTATCTCTAGTCGGCATCTATTGGTTGCAGCGTCTTTTGCAGCACTTTCAACAAGGAAAATTCTTTGATGATGAAACTTTCCGATGTTATTTGTGGTTGATATGGATAAAAATCATTAATATGCTATTCGATATTGTTCAACAAACTGTCGTAGGTTTATATCATCGTCAAATATTCAAAAACACTACAATTGAGTTAACTATCGATTTTGGTAATATGATTACATTGTTGCTAATGCTTCTTATTGTGTATTTACTCAAAGCAGCCAAAGAAATCGAAGCTGAAAATAAAGAGTTTATTTGATCTATGGAAATCGTGGTTAACTTAGACGTCATGATGGCGGTACGTAAAATTAGCTCTAAGGAGCTATCCAAAGCAATTGACATTACCGAAGCAAATTTATCTTTACTCAAAAGAGGTAAAGTAAAAGGAGTTCGTTTTGAAACTTTAGCACGTATTTGTAATTATTTAGAATGCCAGCCAGGTGATATATTAGAATTTAGGAATACTGAAAATTAACTTATCTTATATAGTTTACTTAAAAAAAATTAATAACACATTAAAAAACCCACAAAGCTAGCTTTATGGGTTTTTTATGTTTTATTTCAATATGTTATGCAGGCTTCACCTGCTACATCATGCCGCCCATACCACCCATGCCACCCATGCCGCCCATATCAGGCATAGCACCACCAGCATCTTTCACTGGTGCGTCGGTGATCATCGCTTCTGTTGTTAGCATTAAGCCAGCAACTGAGGCAGCAAATTGTAATGCGCTACGGGTTACTTTAGTTGGGTCAAGGATACCCATTTCTAACATATCGCCGTAAGTGCTGTTAGCTGCATTGTAACCGTAGTTACCTGTACCGCCAGTACGTACTTCGTTCAACACGACTGAGGCTTCGTCACCTGAGTTAGTTGCGATTTGACGTAGAGGAGCTGACATAGCACGAATAGCAACGTTAATACCGTGAGTTTGGTCTTCGTTGATGCCTTCTAAGTCTTTAATTGCATCAGCAGCACGTACTAGTGCAACACCACCACCGGCAACAACACCTTCTTCTACTGCTGCGCGAGTTGCATGTAATGCATCTTCAACGCGTGCTTTTTTCTCTTTCATTTCCATTTCTGTTGCTGCGCCAATTTTGATAACCGCAACACCGCCAGCTAATTTAGCTAGACGTTCTTGTAACTTTTCTTTGTCGTAGTCTGAAGAAGAGTCTTCAATTTGACCGCGAATTTGTGCAACACGCGCTTTAATTTCAGCTTCTTCACCAATACCATCGATAATCGTTGTATTGTCTTTAGAGATTACTACACGCTTAGCTTGACCTAGGTCTTCTAAAGTAGTTTTTTCAAGCTCCATGCCGATTTCTTCAGAAATAACAGTCGCTTTAGTTAATGTCGCGATGTCTTGTAACATTGCTTTGCGACGGTCGCCAAAACCTGGTGCTTTAACAGCAGCAACTTTTACGATACCACGCATGTTGTTAACGACTAGTGTTGCAAGCGCTTCGCCTTCAACATCTTCAGCAATAATAAGTAGTGGCTTACCTGCTTTAGCAACACCTTCCAATGTTGTCAGTAATTCACGGATATTAGATATTTTTTTGTCA
>CAXBKC010000116.1:0-9373 GCA_963975615.1 uncultured Oleiphilus sp. | reverse complement strand
GTATTGTGGTCATATTCTGCGGCAAATATCTGCGGGTTTGCTGTGGCGGTAACAGAAGTAAGCTGGAAATTCAAAATTTAAAATCTGAATGTCATCGTGACCTTTATAATTATAATAAAAAATCACTCCCTGATTAGAGTAGTTGATCATATATTCATTGGTGCAAAAGTTTTCGGCTAAAATATTGCGCAAGGCATCTTCAAATACGTTATATTCATCTTCAATGAAGTCATCAAAAGCAATATTAGGTAACTTGTAGTAGTAGGTAAAAGTAAGGCCGTTAGCTTTGGCGCCCAATAAAGTTGTATCTTCATCGATTATTCTTGGGGTTGCAGCCTTGACTTCTATTTCCGCCTCTTTAAGTTCACGCATAATTCGATCAGCATCCACGAAACGATCATTATCAGTAATAGATCTATGGCTATCAATTTCAGATGCTGAAGGAACCTCTCTTGCTTCCATTACCTTAAGTTTATTTTCAGCATCAATTAGCATAAAAAGTTGAGCTACAAAAAATAGGACTATTATGCCGACTATGAACAGAACTGTTCTCAAATAGGACGTATCGATTACTAACACTCTATGCTTAACATCTAAATCGTATCCAGTTGACCCTTTGTTTTTAAGGTTTCCGTGTTGTTTAGCCATTGTTATTAAGGAGATAAGCGGTAAACCAAATCCCAAGCCATAACACCAAACCGACATATTTCGGTAAAAATAATCCATGCCCATTAATTTATTAGATAGCATATCTACCACTTTAATACCTAATAGGTACTTTCCAGGAGTGCTACCAAATACCGAATACACTAATGCTTCTACAATCAACGCCATTGGTAGATAGATTATGTTCGCTAAAATTTTATTTTCGATTTCTACAAATAATAAATTATATACATCAGGGAACCAGACCGCTGTTACATAACCAAATATTAAACCTGATAATAAACCAAACAAAAACAAGTCAAATAAACGGGCGAAATACCGTCTCCATGGACCGGCAGGAGTTAAAACAACCTTTGTATCACTCTCATCTAAGCAGCCTTCTGCTGCGTCTATATTATTAGATTGTCCAGCACTAATTGATATGTCAGATATATTTTGAGAGTCTTGCTCTGACCTCTTTAGTGAAGGTGGCTCTTTAGGTGTTGTTTTATTAAAGATAGATGTGAAATTTTGAACCTCACATGCTTTTGTCCAGTCGGTTAAATCTGAAGACCAGACTAGTGTATCGTGTGAGATAGTTTTGCTTTCAAGTAGTTCATAAAGTACAGATTCTGCAATAGGGCCTTCTCTTTCAGAGTTTTTTTCGTAATACCAAGTTGTCATTCACTGAATCTCTTAAAATTTAATTTATCTTAGCCCGCTAACCACTTCGTTGGAAATTTTATCTATATCGAGGAGTTGGGCGCTACCTATGCTGTTATTAACACCGTAGTTGCACATGATAAACATGGTCAAAACCATTAATTTGAATAAGAACTAATTTCATGGTTTGCTCTCCCTGTTAGGGATATTCCTTATAGTCGAATATACTTGAGATAAGAGTATTCATTTCATCTTTTGAAGCCAAGATTTATGAAGTTATAAAAGATAGAACCCTTAATTAGCGGGGTTCATCTATAATATCTTATGATTATTTTCTAGTTATTTAGGTTAAAGAGTGTAATAAAGTTTGCGATAAACCAACAAGCTTCTAAGTAATTTGAAGATCAATCCTTAACATCTGCTTTAATATATTTATTTAGAAACTATTAGATTTTCTTTATTCCAAATAGTTAGTCTATTTGATTAATCGGAATAGGTTAGCGTAGTCGTCAAATATTTTTTTTCCTGAAACTGTACTCAGTCCCTCGATTTCTTGTACCGACCAATAATATATATAGCCATTATCATAAATAACTTTTGAGTAACTATAAATAGTGTATTTTTTGTGATTGCTTTTTATGATGAATTGCCCAGTTTTCCCATTTTCGTTAACCTTAATTTCATTGCTAAGAATTTTGCCATTAACGTCTTGTCGGTATTCTTCAATTAGTTTGCCAATTTGGTTTTCGATCTCATTTTCTGGAAATATCTTTTTATCAGATAGGAGCACAAGCGAGTAGACAAGAAAGGTATTCACGTCTGAGTATGAGTATCCTTTTTGTTTGATTTTTTTTGCAGTGAATTCGCCCAAATACTCTGGTTTTTCTGGAAAGACTGCTTCCACTTTGTTTTCAAAGCTAAAAGCTCTTGGCTGACTTGCCATACTAAGGCTCGGCAATATAAAAAGAATAATGATAAACAATAAGCTGTGTTTTAAATTGTTCCCTAAGATAATATTTAACTCCCATGTTTCCAGTTTTTTTACTTCTACAATATACTTGCAAAGTTTTGTTTATAGAATTCAAATATATGTAAAGTCTAGATTTTATTTTGCATCTTAACCATTTTGACTTTAAGGGCCAGCAAATTGACAGCTAATAATCGTTTTGAGAAATAATTATTTATGCGAAACCTACTGAGTAATGTTATTTCAGTTATATAAGATACCTAGAGAAAAAGTGATTATCAGTGGCTTATTTTTCTTTAATTTGAAGGCATGATCAGATAACCAAAGGTGATATGTTTGATTGTCAGTCTACATTATTCTTCGTTATTTTTAATTGGACTATAGAGCACTAGGCCTAGGAATTACTTTTTATGTTAATTGATTTTGATGAAGATCAGACATACACAAAACAACTAAAAGAAATTTACGCTGGCTTTTTTTCAATTTTCAAACTTAAAAACAAAAAGTTTTATTTGTATATTGGGTTAATGTTTTTGTCCACCTTTTCTGGGGCTATGTACAGAATTGATGGCTCTTCAGGTTTATTTTTAGAGATATTAATTACCTGTGTACTAATAACTATCAACGTATTTTTATTTTTATTATTTGGTTTTACCATCTTTTCCGCAAAACTTACACAAGATGCTTACTATTATTGGATGAGGGATATTTATTTTCATCGCGCCTTTAAAAAAAACTCAAGACTAACATCTAGTTCTACTCCGTTATGGATTATTTATTCTACATATCTAGTCGGAATATTATTTTTCATTATTATTGGTGGGGGGATATTACTAAGTATGATACTACTCCCTGACTTCTTTGAACAACTAGGTTTAACGGATAAAGTTACAATTATATGGTTAATAGGAGAAATCATTCCCGATTCCAATTAACTATTCAATCAACATTTAAACACTAAATCGAACATTTTAAGAATGCGGGAAGACCCATTGCTTTTTGTTGAAAGTTAGCTGGTTGTTTGGAAGTGAATAATGATCTCTTTGCTCTTATAGAAATATTTTCGATAGCAAAAACTTAATATCAAAAAAGGCCGCTTTAGAAGCAAAGCCTTAATATTTTAGCACCCTAATTCATGTCGATTAGGCCAAACTAAATTAAACCTTCAACGGCACAATCTAGCCATTAGACTTTTCCGAAACATTGTTTAATGCTAAAGTTGTAAAAAGATATCGATTTAGCCTTATAAAACGAACGGTTTTCGATTCTTTAGGATAAAAAACTTGTTATTTTAACAAGTCGATTTGTGACAACTCTAAAGAACTTTAAGTGTCATTATTTGATAAGACAAATAATAAATACAACGTCAAAATCAACGTAAACCATTGTTTTATATTGATTTAGCACAGTTTAAGACACTTAATAACACTTTACTATTTCAGCCTCATAACCCGAAGGTCGTCGGTTCAAATCCGGCCCCCGCTACCAAATTAAAAGACCAAGTAGTTTCTACTTGGTCTTTTTTTTCGTCTAAAGAAAAGTACAGAAAAAATCGGGCTCAGACCTGAATAAATCCTACTTGAGAAATTATTACCGCTCCCTGAGCTTGCCGAAGGGGGTTCCGGTATCGCAGCTCATCACGTTTCTTGCACGTTTCGACAAGCTCAACGAGCGTCATAATAGTGAATATTTGGCTTAAGTAAGCACCATTAAGCTCAACCTTTTATGACAAAGACTGCGCTCCAATCTTTGCCATACGCAATTATTAGCTTCTTAGTGCACAGGCTCTCCACTATCGGCCTGGGATATGTTCAACGCTTTAAATAATGAAGGATGCGGAAAACCATCTGGGATAATGCCTTGCTGTTGCTGAAATGCACGAATCGACTGGCGTGTTGCGGGGCCAAGAATACCATCCACCTCTCCATCCATAAGCCCTAATTCTTTAAGTCTCTCTTGTAAGACTTGAACTTGAGCGATACTCAAACGCGGCTGTTCTGGTGGTTCAACGGCCAACCGACCCGCACCATTGATACGATCTGCCAGATGCCCAACCGAAAGCGCATAAAATTCAGAGCGATTCCAGCCCATGATCACATTGAAATTTCGATAGACAAGAAAAGCAGGCCCCGTATGGCCTGCGGGTAGCACTAAGGTAGCCTGCATATCTTCAGCAGGTAATTTGTTTCCCTGAGCCGTGGTCAGGCCTAGTTGCTGCCACTCACTCAATGACCGTTTACGCTGCTCAACCAACTCTAAATAGGGGAAGTTCTCAGGCAGGCGTACTTCACGACCCCATCGCTCACCCGTGTGCCAGCCTAGATTGTTCAGAAAGTTAGCGGCAGAGGTCAGCGCGTCGGGAATACTATTCCACAAGTCGATCTTGCCATCACCATCACCATCAACAGCAAAGCGACGATAATTACCCGGCATAAACTGCGTATGGCCAACCGCTCCAGCCCAAGAACCGACCATTACTGAAGGTTCTAGTTTAAGCTCCTCCAACATAGAAAAAGCATCAAATAGTTGGGCGGTAAAGAAGTCCTTGCGGCGTGGATCACACGCTAATGTAGCCAGCGCATTCAAGGTAGACATTTTACCCTTGTAGCCACCATAATTAGTTTCCAAGCCCCAAAATGCGATCAGATACTGAGCTGGCACGCCGTATTCTTGCGTAAGGCGATTGAGCAATGAACGGTGTTCTTCTATTAATGCGCGACCACGCTCAATTCGCTGCTCACTAACACGAGTATTGAAGTAGCTCGAAAAACTTACGGTAAATTCGGGCTGGCGACGATCCAACTCCAGAACCCGCGGCAAATGTTCCAAACCGGGAATGACCGACTCAGTAATATCTTTTGATAAGCCTAGTGAACGCGCCTTTTGCTGCCAGTCTGGATAACATTCTGACAACGAATTTGCGTGTAATGCAGGCGAAATAATGAGTGCAGTGCACACTAACAGGGATTTCCAATTATACATACGGGATAACTCTTAAGCATGTGACAGGAACTAACCACATTATCGAGTTGTCTGACGCTTTTCAATCACTTAACTAAAAAATTCAGTCACTTACCTTATGTACCAGCTCCTTGACGAAAAATACACCAATATTGTAGATACGATGATCTGATCTATACTGATTCAATTGTTGTAACACAGAAAGGGATAGATAAGTTATGGTTAAAGTAGAAGACAAATTTCGCTTGGTAACGCGTAGTGATTTTGATGGCTTGGTATGCGCGGTTCTACTCAAGCATTTAGATATGATTGACGACATCAAGTTTGTTCACCCTAAAGATATGCAAGATGGCATCATCGAGATAAATAACAGAGATATCTCCACAAACCTACCGTATGTTGAAGGCGTCAACTTGGCCTTCGATCATCACTCTTCCGAAATGATACGGAATGAGAAAAGAGACAACCATATTATAGACCCAGATGCACCGTCAGCTGCACGTGTGGTATATGATTATTACGGCGCTGAGAAAGCCTTCCCTGCTGAGTGGAAGGATATGATGGATGCAGTTGATAAAGGTGACTCAGCCCAATTTAATAAAGAAGAAGTACTCAATGCGCAAGGTTGGGATCTACTCAACTTCTTGATGGATGCTCGCACTGGGCTTGGACGTTTCCGTGAGTTTAGAATTTCTAACTATCACTTAATGATGGACTTAATCGACTGCTGTCGAAATCACACCATAGATGAAATTCTTGAATTACCTGACGTAAAAGAACGCGTAGAACTCTATTTTGAGCAAGATGCTAAATTTAAAGAACAAATTAAACGCTGCTCAACGGTATACAATAACTTAGTTGTACTTAATCTTCGTGACGAAGAGGTTATCCATGCAGGTAATCGCTTTGTTATTTACGCCCTGTTCCCTGAATGTAACATTTCGATTCATCAGCTTTGGGGCTTAAAGCAACAAAATACTGTTTTCGCCACTGGTAAATCGATTTTTGATAGAAGCTCGAAGACCAACGTAGGTGAGCTAATGCTCAAATACAATGGCGGCGGACACCATGCAGCCGGCACCTGTCAGGTTGAAAATGATCAAGCTGAAACTGTCTTAGCTGAGTTGGTTCGACGCATTAATGCCGATGGCTAACAGACATTTAGAGTGATTTATCAGTAACGTACTGTTAAGTCACTTTTCTGCTGAAGTTAGAGTTTTTTACTTACTTAATATAGGCGTCGTAGAAAATAGCATCTATGACCATGAATATTCTACTCTCATTAATAGTAATATATTTTAGGAGCTAAACGATGGCTAAGAACAAAGCGCTATCTCCAGCGGATTCATTTTTTTTACTCATTGAAAGTGAAAATACACCCAGCCAAATAGGTGTGTTAGCACGAATGAAGTTGCCGAAAGGTGCTGACAAAAGCTTTATTCTCGATATGGTAGAAGGCTTTCGAAAGTATCAACCTACTGCGGCACCTTATAATCTAAAACTTGCCGAGCGATCTGCCAAAAACCCTATGTATGCATGGGAAACGGTAAAGAGTGTCGATATTGACTATCACTTGCGCCATTCAGCACTCCCCCAACCCGGCGGTGAACGCGAGTTAGCCGTACTAATTTCAAGATTACACAGCATTCCATTGGATCACAGACGACCCATGTGGGAATTTCATGTCATTGAAGGCCTAGAAGATAATTGTTTTGCCATTTATTCCAAAATGCATCACGCCCTGATAGATGGGGTTGCTGGTGCACGCCTAATGTCAGAATGGATGGGGCAAACCAAGCCGAAAGTTAAACCAGAATTCGTACCATTTTGGGCAATGGAGCAAGTAAAACGCCCTCGTAGCGCCAAGACCTTAGCACCAAGCTCTATATCAAACTCTCACGCTTTAATCGCACAAATTTCAGATCCAATAAAAGCGGTAGCAAGTGTCTTTAGCGCTACATTCGACAGCATTCTTGGCGCCCGGAATAAAAACAACCCTGACATGGTTGCGCCCTACTCTGCGCCCAGTTCAATACTAAACTCAGCCGTTGGACCTCATCGACGCGTCAGTACGGTTGAATTTACCACTAAGCGCTTATTAGATATTGGCAAGCAGCATGGAGGAACACTTAACGATGTAGTCATGGCCGTATGCGGTGGAGCTCTTCGTAATTACTTAATAGAATTGGACGCCCTACCTAAAAAGTCCTTAATTTCTCAGGTACCTGTTTCATTTCGCCAAAAAAGCGATTCCGGCGGCGGCAATGCCATTGGTATGATGCTCGCATCATTAGGCACCAATGAAGAAGACACTCTCGCTCGGTTCAAAAAAATAAAAGCATCTATGTCAGCAGGAAAAGCGCTTCTTGCCGATATGAATGCCTCTCAAATCACTGCCTATAGCGCAATCATGACCCTGCCCTTTGCCTTAGGTCAAATGACTGGGTTCGGTAATAGCAGCAGCCGGCCAATGTATAACGTCGTTATTTCGAACGTGCCTGGACCAAAAGAAAAACGCTATTTAAACGGCGCAGAAGTATTCAGCGTGCATCCGGTATCCTTCGTCATGCAGGGCCAAGCATTGAACATTACTCTGTTTACCTATGCCGATAAAATCACCTTTGTCTTTACCGCCTGTCGCGAATCACTTCCCAGCATACAACGCTTGGTCACTCACACGACCGAGGCCCTAGAATCACTTGAGAACACTTTAAAAGACAACCTAGAAACAACTAAAGCTAAGCCAAAGAAAAGAGCAACAACTCGTAAAAAGGTTAACACCAAAAAAGAAGTAAAAAAGTAAATCGACGAAGGCATATTGAGCAAATATAAGCCGCACCTCAACCTCCGGATTCAATAATCCGGATGGTATTGCTACAAAAGCCTAATTGAACAAGCGTTAGCTTAATACATACGAGAATGGGCACTGACAAAAGTACACCAATTACCCCCCATAACCAGGCACAAGCTAACAACCACAGCACAACCACTAATGGGTTGATTTTCATTCTGTGCCCCAGGATAGTCGGAGTAATAAACTGGGACTCAATAAGGTTAAGAGCTAAATATACGCTAACAGGAATCAACATTCCCAAACCAAAACCATACTGCACAACGCTGGCTATAATCAAAATTACGACACCGATCACCGCGCCCAAGTAGGGCATGAAGTTGAGCAAGCCAACCAGCGCACCCCAAAGTAACGCATCTTCCATACCCAATAGATGTAAAGCGGCCGCGGTTGCTACACCCAAGGCCACATTAATGGTGCTAACAGTCATGATGTACCGAGATAATTCACCTTGTATTGCATTAACCAAGCCCATGACTTTATCTTTTTTCTCAGGACTGGATAAGTTCTGAGTAAACGCTTCAAACAAAGCCGGCCCAAAAATCAGTAAAAATAAAATGAGAATAAAGCACGACAAAACCTGAGCAATAAAGATGGGAGCAGCACTAATCATAGTAATAGCGGCACTCATGCTGCTCATTTTTAGCTGCTCTGTGACGACATTTTTATCTTCTACCTTAGTCTCTCGCGGCTCTGGTGTTTTATCTTTAAACCAGCCAAAAAAATCGAAACCTTGGTCTTGTTCTTTTTTGCTTTGTTTTAAGGCCTCTCCCTCTACTTTTTGCTGTGTCTCGAACTTTTCACTATAGAAATCAATTTTTTCGGTCAAATGAACGGACAATTTAGGCATTAGTTTTGCCCATTTTTGGGCAGGCTCGGCTAGCTGTATGCTCAAAAATGAAACAGGCATAACCAACATAGCCAACAAGACGACAGCGGACACAGCACGAGGAATAAATATGCGCTTTAAAAATGAAACCCACGGACTTAATAATAGTGCCACCAATGCTGATAACAAAAAAAGCAGAATCAATGACTGAGCGAAATAAAGAGTGTAAAGAATAGCTAAGGCTAACAGCCATTTTACCGGGGATACAGATTTTAGATGATCAAGCCTCATTGTTGATTTTAAATCTACTTTATTCGTGGTCCGAGAGCTCGTCTCATTCATAGAAATACCTTTATAAAATATTTTAGGCGCACTCGACTCTAACTAATTAGCAGTCACCTTTTGAAACTTAAAAACAACCCAAAAGCAATATTGGGTAAGCATAAAAAACCTATCT
>CAXBKC010000115.1:0-9476 GCA_963975615.1 uncultured Oleiphilus sp. | reverse complement strand
ACGGATAGAACCACGACTGCCGCGACAGAAAGAACCCGCTGTAAGTTCATGGTCATGGCAAAGCGATTGCGCTGGCGGTTCGCTTTTGCCAGTTCTAGTATTTGCTTATCTAACACCACAGGTGGCTTGTCTATCGCTGATTGTTGATACAGTTTATCTAAGAAGTCATCTTCAGAATCATGATTGTTCATTCACCTGCTCCTGAATCTTTAGAGGCTTTCTTCGGGCCTAAGCCGAAGCTTGCCAAGCAGTCTTGTAAGGCCGTTCGTGCATATCGGAGGCGGGTTTTTACGGCTTCATGAGATGCTTCGACGACTTCAGCAATCATTTTCATTGTTAGGTCAGTTTCTTGGCTAAGAATGAAAACTTCGCACTGCACGGAAGGCAGCTTTCCCATACAGTATTTTAGCTGATTGGCTAACACGCCTTGCTCATGTAAACGATCTGGCGAATGCTTTACGGACTCTGTATCCACTTCAGCATCAACAGGTTTGAATGCCCGATAATGATCAACCACCAGGTTATGTGCAATGCGATATGCCCAAGTCGTCCATTTCGCATAATGGCTGTAAGCATTAGCGGCTTTAATTATTCTGCCCCAGCATTCTTGATAAAGATCATGGGCAAGATCCAGATCGGACACCTGCCGCACAACATACCGATACAATGCATCCTATGTCTTAGATATAAGGTCTCAAAAGACGCAACATCACCCTTGGCATAGGCAAGCATGAGGGACTCATCAGTATTCATTGAATGATTCATATCCGTGTCTTTATCGGCTTCTACTAAGTGCATAAATAGGGGTGAATGTTCATTACCGCTCCCTGAGCTTTCCCGCCCTGAGTTCATCGAAGGGTCGAAGGGTGTTCCGGTAACCAGAGCATCACGTTTCTTAAACGTTTCGACGGGCTCAACGAACGACAACAATATCGCTCCCTGAGCTTGTCGAAGGGTGTTCCGGTAACCAGAGCATCTCGTTTCTTGCACGTTTCGACGAGCTCAACGAACGACAACAATATCGCTCCCTGAGCTTGCCGAAGGGATGTTCCGGTAACCAGAGCAACACGTTTCTTAAACGTTTCGACGAGCTCAACGAACGTCATGATAGTAGTAGCTTACAGGTTAGACGCGAGTCTGAGCAATTGAATAAACTCGCTTCGATAACCAAAAGGGTCAGAGCCCTTAGCTTTTAAAGCATGCTCGATCATGGTTTTATAGTCTAGCCCTGAAACATATTTACTTTGCCTTAATACTTCACCAAACTCCGCGACTGTCGCTGCAAAACGGAAGTCTTGTGTGGCTTGTTCGAAAGCAATAATGTGTTTAGGCATGTTAATGGCTTGAGAGATGAGCTTACTCTTGGTTTCATTCACGCCTTTGTATCTAAACTTGATATACGCCAATTCGTTTGATACCTGTTTTTTAGACTTGGTTTGCGATGCAGTTTCTTCTTGATAACGCAAAGGGTCAAACCTACTTCCATCACTTCCGTGTAAAACCAATTCATAGAGTGCCGTAACCGTATGGCCGGCGCCTATTTCACCGGCATCGACTTTATCGTTATTAAAATCTTCACGAGCTAAGGCTCGATTTTCATAGCCTAATAAACGATATTCTTTAACCATATCGGGGTTAAACTCCACTTGAATTTTTACATCTTTGGCAATGGTCATCAGGGTAGAAGATAGCTCTTCGACCAAGACTTTTCGGGCTTCATTCAGGCCATCTATGTAGGCATAGTTTCCATTGCCGACATTTGCTAACTGCTCCATTAATTCATCATTGTAGTTACCCGTACCAAAACCCAGAGTTGTTAGGGATATACCCTGTTCGCGCTTTTGCTCGATCAGTTTCTTTAATGAATCGACGTCACTGGTGCCGACATTAAAGTCGCCATCGGTTGCCAGAATCACGCGATTAATGCCTTCTGGGTCATAACTCTTCTTTGCTAATTGGTAGGCTAACTGGATACCGGCCTGACCATTGGTGGAACCTCCTGCTGAGAGGTTTTCCAGGGCTTTTTCTATTTCTAGTGTCTGGTTGCCTGCTGTCGGCTCAAGCACCACTCCAGACGCCCCGGCATACACCACAATCGATACTTTATCGCTTGAATTAAGCTGCTTGCTTAGGAGCAGCAATGACTTTTTAAGTAAGGGAAGTTTATCGGGTGCATTCATGGAACCAGAAACATCTAACAGAAACACTAAGTTTGAAGCGGGTCGCTTTTCCGCCATCGGCTCATAGCCTTTAAGCCCGACACGCAGTAAAACGTGATCGTTAGACCAAGGCGATAAGGCAAGCTCAGTCTGTATGCTAAAGGGGTGATCTCCGGCATCTGGTGAGGTATATGCGTAGTCGAAGTAGTTAATCATCTCCTCGATGCGAACCGCATCTATGGGCGGTAATGAACCTTGGTTTAGCATGCGCCGTATATTGGTATAACTTCCTGTATCGACATCGATGCTAAAGGTTGACACCGGCTCAGTAGAAACCTGTTTTACAGCGCTCTGCGTAAGTGAAGCGTATTGTTCTCGATTTATATCTTGATAGTAAGAAGGCTGCATATCTGTGTGGACAAATATTTTTTTACTCAGCTTTGGAGATTGAAGATAAGCCATTTCGAGTGACTGACTAGACCTATTTTTCTGTTGGCTTGCCAACTCAGCAGCAACAATAACGCTGTTAGGAGCTTGTTCCTGTTCAGTCTTCACAAGCAATGATTCTTCTATATCGTCGACAGATATTTCATTTTTAAGTGTCTGCTCTTGAATGGTAAGAGTTTGAGATGGGTTGTTGTGGTCTTTTTTAACCTCTTGATCTGATGCACAACCTACAAGGGATGAAATTAAGATAGGTAAGAATAGTTTAGATTCAAAATTCATGGCATTTTCCTTTGTTTTTAGCGAAATGAAATAATCTCAAAGGCTATAAACGAAGGAGTTTGCAAAAAGGGTTATTTATTTTTGACAATTTTAGATAAGCTAACTTAAGGGAGCTGGAATATCAGCAGCCAGCCCCTCATGCAATCCCAAGTGTACTAGAAGGGCGTGACCCAATTGTAGGGGCTAATACCGGATCGTTACGGGGCAGCACCGATATTTTGTTAGCAACTGCTGGTCGATTACTCGATTTAATTTCAAATATTGCCATTAAGCTCGATAGGGTTAAAACCTTAGTGTTAGATGAAGCCGATCGGATGTTAAGGTACGGCTATTCTTTAAAATTTGAGTCCTACCAAGATGGTTATTCAGCGACATTAAAAGGTAATAAATAGAAAGACCATACTTGCAGTTACCGTAGCTGAACAAAAGTCTTAAAGATTCAAATATCTGTGATCTCTACAATATCGCCCTCAAATAAATTATTATAAAGTACCGGTTATAAAAACAAGGCAAGTTTATATGTCATTCAAATATTTAAGGTCGAATAAAAAATGAAAAATGCTAGCACTCCCATAGAAATTCTTGGCAATATAGTTAAAAAATATTCTCCTGATTTATCATTTTCTATTTTCGAAATTGGTGCTGCCCCTGTAGTTGATGAGCAAGAATCATTCTATAAACTTGCAGAGATTTTCCCTAAATCTAAGATATCTGCATTTGAAGTTGATGAGGCTGTTTGTGCGGACCTAAATATTAAATCTAGATCAAATATAACTTACTACCCTACGGCTTTAGGTAGTCGCAATGGTGAGCAAGTTTTTTATGAAACGAATGCTCCAATGTGCTGCTCCCTTTACCAGCCCAATGATGCTTTTAACAGTAAATATAATAATCTTGAGGTCGCATTACTTAAATCTAAAAGCACCATAAAAACAACGACATTAGATACATTTATTCAAGATAATAGTATCGATACCATAGACTTTATTAAAATCGATGTTCAAGGGGCAGAGCTTGATATTTTTAAAGGTGGCATTAAGGCTATGGCTAATACCTTATTAGTTGTGAGCGAGGTCGAGTTTGTTCCATTGTATATAGATCAGCCATTATTTGGTGATGTATGCCAACATTTTACAACGCAAGGTTTAATGTTCCATAAATTTCTAAAATTGGAAGGCAGAACATTAAAGCCTATAGTTTTAAAAAATGATATAAATGCGGCCACACAGCATATGTGGTCTGATGCTGTTTTTATAAAAGATATTGCTAAAATTGATGCATTATCGTCAGATAATATATTGAAGTTATCTCTTTTAGCGTTCCTTTATGGCAGTGCTGATCTTACTTTTTATTGCTTTCAAATTTATGATGATCGAGAAAAAACAACTATTTGTGATGACTTTGCAAAATTAGCTTCTAGAAAATAGCTGGCTTTTTAAGAAGCATTGGCTTATCTGGTGATATCCATAGAACCAGAAACGTCTGTCAGAAGCACATCCTGCAGTAGCTTAAATAAAAACAGGTAAGCATCATTTAGAACGAGTTAAAAAAGTGCCCTCTAACATATAAACCTAAGAATATTTGGAATGGCTTAGCGTTTACAAAAACTGAGTTAAAGCGCACTAGAAACAGATAGTGATGTGTTAATAAGAGCAACAAACTAATTGCTTGTCACTCTTATTAAACTTCGACTTATGAAACTTGATGCATGTGCACATCTTGCTGTGGGAAAGGTATAGAAATACCTTGCGAATCAAACTCTTTCTTCACACTTTCTTGCATAGAGAAAAATACGCCCCAGTAATCACCAGTATTCACCCACAGTCTAACGGTAAAGTTAACTGAGCTATCTGCTAGTTCAGATACCACTATCATCGGTGCTGGATCTTTCAAGACGCGATCATCGCTCTGAGCAAGCGTATTAAGAACCGTTTTAGCCTGATCGATGTTATCGCCGTAACCAATGCCAAATGATAAATCGACTCTACGGGTAGACTCTTGGTTAATATTCACCATGCTGCTGCTTGAAAGTGCACCATTTGGAATAATCACAACACGGTTATCACCAGTTTTAAGGATGGTATTGAATATTTGAATCGCTGAAACAGAACCAATATAACCCTGCGCTTCGATCACATCACCAATCTTGAAAGGCTTGAATAACAAAATCACTACGCCACCAGCAAAGTTTGCAAGGCTGCCTTGCAAGGCTAAGCCAACTGCTAAACCAGCTGCACCTAAAACAGCAATAAACGACGTTGTTTCAATACCGATCATCGAAGCAACGGATATTAATAGCACCATCTTAAGAATGATAGATAAGATGCTGGCCACAAATTGCCCCAGCGTGGCATCAACTTTTGATGTTAAGTTAGTATTCAATGTGCGCGTGAATTTATTAATAATCCAGAGGCCAACAATTAGCGTAACGATAGCTAAAACAACTTGAGGGCCGTAGGTGATACACATGGTATAGAAGGTTTGTAGTAACTCTTGTACTTGTTCATTGGTTTTATCTAGGTTTTCCATAAGGATTCCTTTGTTGATGTCTCAGAAGTTAATCAAAATAATAAAAAACAGACGACACCAAACTAATTCCATGCCGTCCGTTATAAACTAATTATTTAACAGCTGCTTTCTTAATAGTTGATTTCACAACACCCACTACTCGTCTGTTTGCTGCTCTACCTTCCGCTGTCTTGTTATCAGCAATTGGGTTTGCTTCGCCATAACCAATCGCACTCACACGCTTTGCATCAAGCTTGAAGTTGTTGATCAAGGTCATACGAACCGCATCAGCTCGCTTTTGTGATAAAGACTTGTTGTATGCTGCACGGCCTCTATCATCGCTATAACCTTCAACTGTCACAGATGTTTGCTCAAACTGCTGCATAAAATCGGCTACTTTTTTGATCTCTACGAAGTTATCTTCAGTAATCACTGCACTGTTAGTTGGGAACTTAACATTCATGTCAATCGATACGGTTTCTGTGAGCATCATTGGGCAGCCTGTTTCATCTACCTTGAACGCTTTATCCGTACCTTGACACTTATCTAGGCTATCGATGATGCCATCATTATCGCTATCAACTGGCACTGGCTTCGGAGCTGGTTTAGTTTCTGGTTGCGGCTTCACTGCTTCTGCTTTAGGTAAAACCTTTACAACTTCTTTAACCACAACAGCCCCTGTCACGGGCTCAGATGATGCAGAGCGTCCGAAAGCATAACCAACAGCAAGACGTACACCCAAGTCGGTTACTTCATTATCAAAGCTATTCATCGCTAATAATTCACCACGTAAGACAATATTGTTATCGAAGTATTTTTTTACACCGCCACCAAGATAGCCAAGTGTTTCTTTATGCGTAACACTTCCAGCATCTTGATCATGATGACTAGCACCTAAAGAGATAAAAGGTCTTAGGCTATCATCTGAGAAATGATATAGACCACCTAGCGAATAACGGTTGCCATCGACATCACCCGCACCAGTATCGACATCAGTGTCATAGTTTGACAACCATGCTTCTAGAGACAGCGCGTCTGTCATAGGAACTTCTGCCCCGAGCTCTACGCTTGTTGCATCGTCAAGATTACGATCACTATCCAAAAAGTAGTGTCCCGCACCTAGATAGGCTTCAAAGTTTGGCATTTCGTCAGCGATAAGACCCGCGCTCAGCGTGCTTGATAGACAAGCTAGTAAAATAGATTTTTTCATTATTTGGTGCTCCTAGTTATAAAAGTTGTTATATGAATCGTTTTAAGCGGGCAGAAAGATTTCTCTGAGGGGTAACATAATCAATGCGTAAAGCATCTTGTGCCGACATTTCCCACGAAGTGGTTTTCGTAGGCTGTATATTTGTGGGCGATAACTTCGGCTCAACTTGCTGCATTTTGTTTTTTAATTTATGTTTCATGGTCGCTTCCTACCCCTGTGCTCTAACTTGGGTGTAAGCTTATGTAAAAAATCGACACAAATCTTTACTTGAGCCGTTTCCTTTACACGGTTTTACAAGTGCAAGATTGATTGCTTTTATATTCAAAGCCTGTGTTTATAAGGCTCGAAAGCGATAATAAGAACGAAATGAGCATCAACTCTGTTCGGTTGTATTGTGCTGTTAAACTAGGATGTACCATGAAAATTGCTTTACTTGAAGATGACCCCCAACAAGCAGAACTTGTGAGCATGTGGTTAACTGAAGCAGGTCATACTGTTATGCATCAAGCTAATGGGAAGTCTTTCCTGAAAGCCTTTACTGCTGATGTGTTTGATCTCGCCATTTTAGATTGGGAACTACCAGATCAAACAGGTATTGATGTACTTCGCAATCTGCGCGTTGTTCAACACCAAAACCTCCCGGTATTCTTTACCACTCAACGTGATGCTGAAGAAGATATCGTCAATGCCTTAACCACTGGTGCCGATGACTATTTGATCAAACCACTTCGTAAGGCTGAATTATTAGCACGCCTTGAAGCTATTCGCCGTCGAGCAGGCATTGAAAGTGCTGAAGATATTTTGCGTATTGGCAATGTCGAGGTAGACACACTAAAAAATGAAATTCGTGTCGATGGTGAAGCCGTTAAAGCAACTCAAAAAGAATTTGGTATTGCAGTAGAGTTATTTAAAAATGAAGGTCAGGTATTATCACGAGAATATTTACTGAAGCAGGTCTGGGGCGTTAAAGCTGACATTAATACCCGAACTGTCGATATGCACGTTAGTCGAGTAAGACGAAGTTTAAAAATTAACCCAGAAATGGGCTACCGTATCACGACTATTTTCCAACATGGTTATCGGCTAGAAAAAGTATCTACTTAGATAAGATGTTATTGGTATATCGATTTTTATTTTTAATTCATGTAGATAATTAAGGTTCAATAAATGGTTTCTATTCAAAGTAAGGTGCTTAGCGGATTTTTTTTATTTTTTCTGATGCTTGTATCAGTGCTTCAGCCGGTAAATGCTGCCGACTGGCAGTACACTATGCGCCCAGGCGATACTCTTTGGTCGGTGTGTAAAGAATATACGAAAGAGCCAGGATGTTGGCAAAAGCTTGGGCCATTAAATAATATCGGCCGTGACCGCGCCATCCCACCAGGCACACGTATTCGTATTCCGGCAAACTGGTTAAAAGTGCCCGCGGCCACTGCCACTATTGTTTTTGTCCAAGGGGATGTCTCATTTCAGCGGCCTGATGAAATGGAAACACCAGCATCTGAAGGTGTCGAGCTAACAATCGGCTCAAAGCTAATCACGGGTAATGGGAGCGTTAGCTTATCCTTTGCCGACGGCAGCAGCATGGTCTTAGAGCCAAACTCACAACTTGAGTTAGATACACTATCGAATTTTGAATTAAACGGCATGGTTGATAGTACTGTCCGCTTAAATCGGGGGACAGTCAAAACTCGGGTTATAAAACGCGAGCCTAGAAGCCACTTTCGAACCATCACACCTTCTGCTTTGGCTGCCGCGAGGGGGACTGAATACCGGGTGAATGTAGTCTCTAGCGAACAACAAAAACAAAGCACTCTGGTTGAGGTATATGAAGGCTTGGTCGATGTTGGAGCAGACAAGGTCACGTTTCCTGTGCCTGCTACTTTTGGTATTGTCGCAAAACAGGGCGAAACCTTACAAGAACCAGTGAAATTATTAGATAAGCCAGAGCTTATAGGTTTTGAAGAACAGCAAATAATACTTATCGATGACACTCGCAAGCGCCTTTCCTCACCCTCGATTCAATGGCATGAAGAACCACTTGCTGCGGGGTACCAGCTAAACATTCTGGCTGACCAACAAGGCAAAGCTAAAACAGAAAAGCTGATAACAAGCTATCGAACTGAAGCCAACACGGTAACGATAAAAGACTTAGCCCAAGGCTGTTATCAACTTAGTTTACGTGCCATTGATAAACTAGGTTTACATGGTTTAGCGGCTCAAAAGCGCCTTTGTCTGACACAACAAATAGCACTACCCCCGGAAGTTGAAGAAGAAACCTCGCTCTGGCCGATGTTAATTCCAATTGGACTGTTTATCCTTGCCATTTTATAAGACCTCAAGTTACCAGTCATTCATCAGCAGGCAAGGTTTAACACTGACTTGCCTGGCGCTAGTGATTAGCCTGACAAGTGCCTTCCTTGCCTACATGCAAAAGTCGGAAGGGTTGGACTGGTTACTTTATGATAATGCGATGAGTTTTAGCCAGTTAATGCCTGCCGACGACATTGTGGTCATTGATATTGACGATAAGAGTATTAGCCAACTCGGCCGCTGGCCTTGGCCAAGAAAAGTACATGCCACTCTGCTTGATAAGCTAAGCCTAGCCAAAAGCAAAGTGGTGGTTTTTGATGTCCTATTCCCAGAGCTGGATTCAGAAAATTACCAGTCCGATCTGCAATTTGCGCAAGCGATAAAACGGCATGGCTCGGTGATTCTCCCCGTCTACATAGAGACGCTTGGCCTGCAAGGTCAGGTGATCGAAAGCACGCCTCACGGTTTATTTTATGCCGAAGTGTTAGCACTTGGTCATGCACATTTATATGCAGAATCAGACGGCGTTATTCGAGGCGTATTTCTAAAGGAAGGGGTTG
>CAXBKC010000114.1:0-9492 GCA_963975615.1 uncultured Oleiphilus sp. | reverse complement strand
TTGAATAATCAACCGGTATAAACATTTGCACGACATAGGTGGTATAGGCACCAAGCATAATCATTTCGCCATGTGCCATATTGATCACTCCCATCACACCAAAGGTGATCGCAAGGCCAATGGCGGCAAGAAGTAAGACTGAGCCAAGACTGAGACCGAAGAACACTTTATCGACAAACTGGAAATTTTCGACCCGCTGTTCAATTGTTTTTATGGCTTTTGAGCTAGCGGCTTTTAGTTTGATATTCTCTTCATTTTCGTTGACTTGAATCAGTAAATTACGTGCATCATTTTCAAGTCGCCCGCCTAGGAAATGAATTGCCTCCAGTTTTTCAGAGTCGGTATCACTGGTTTGTAGCGTAAACATGGCAAAGGCCACATCCATAATATCGAGGACGTCTTCATCCTGTTCGAGCTCTCTACGCTCGTTCAAGGTTTGAATAATACTGCTGTCCAATTCTGAAAGTAGTGAAATGATCGCCTGTTCACGAACAGACGATTTCGGGGAACTTAGTTGAATACGTGAGATGGACTCTTTTAAAACTCGTCGTAGTTTATTATTAACCTTTACTTTTTTAGTCTCAGAACGGCTTAGGTTCTCTATCCGTATTCCGCTAAAAACATCGGTAAAAACTTCATCATCTTTAGCGACTAAAGACTTATTTTGTTTCAGGTAATATAAGTCGCCTTTCAACATGGTTTGAAATAAGGGCAACATTGTTTCGCCACCTAGCTCCTCGATAGCATGGAGAACAGGTACAGCTTTATTGAGTTTCACTTCTGTGAGCTTTACTAAGAGTTCATTCAGCTTTTCGCTTTCATTTAGTTCAGCAGCTAAACCTTCAGAAGTTGCCGATACCTGTGCAGACACAATAGAGGTAAAAGCAGAACCAATTAGTAACACCAACAAAACGAGGATATTAGGGCGTGTTTTCACGTGCTTACTCCACCGTTGGGATAATAAGTTATGTTTGGAAATGACAAGAGTTTGAGTCGACTAGAAATATATTTGAAAGAAGTAACTGGCTCAGATGAGCCAGTTACTTCGAGTTTTAGATCAGCCTTTCTTGAGGAATTAGCTTAGAAATTTTGACCTGAACACGCTTTTGTTTTGGTGTTGTAATTACCGCAGCTTATTGGTGCAGTCCAATCGGCAATCAAGTCTTTTGAATCTGGTAGGAAGTCTGACCAAGCATCACCCACTATCGTACCTTCAGTTTCCCAAACGACTTCTAGTTGGCCATCATCTTGAATTTCACCTATTAACACTGGCTTGCTCAGGTGATGGTTTTTGTTCATCACGGCAGTTCCACCCGTTAGGTTAGGTGTAGTGACACCAATCATCGCCTGTTCAACTTTGTTGACGTCTGTGGTACCGGCTTTTTCAACTGCTTTTGCCCACATATTGAAGCCTATATAGGTAGCTTCCATAGGGTCGTTAGTTACGCGCTTGTCGTCTTTGATATATGCCTTCCACTTTGCAATAAACTGAGTATTGGCTTCATTCTCAACGCTTTGGAAATAGTTCCATGCGGCTAAGTGACCGACAAGAGGCTTGGTATCGATACCTGATAGCTCTTCTTCACCGACAGAGAATGCAACCACGGGAATATCCTCTGCAGAAATACCTTGGTTACCTAGCTCTTTATAGAAAGGTACGTTTGCATCACCGTTGATAGTTGAAACAACTGCTGTTTTCTTACCTTTGCTACCAAATGATTTGATATCTGAAACGATTGACTGCCAATCAGAATGACCGAACGGTGTGTAGTTGATCATGATGTCTTTTTCAGCGACACCATTCGCTTTTAGATACGCTTCAAGTACTTTATTTGTAGTACGCGGATAAACGTAGTCGGTACCGGCAAGGACCCAACGCTTCACGCCAATTTCGTTCATCAAGTAATCTACAGCTGGAATAGCCTGCTGGTTTGGCGCTGCGCCCGTGTAGAATACATTCTTAGAAGATTCTTCCCCTTCGTACTGAACAGGGTAAAAAAGTAAGCCATTAAGCTCTTCAATAACCGGTAACACTGATTTACGTGATACCGAAGTCCAGCAACCGAAAATAACATCGACTTTGTCCTTGGTTAAAAGTTCACGGGTTTTTTCAGCAAACAAAGGCCAGTTTGACGCAGGGTCAACAACAACGGGCTCTAGCTGCTTACCCAACAAACCACCTTTTTTGTTCTGTTCTTCGATCATCATCAGAACAGTATCTTTCAATGTGGTTTCACTAATCGCCATCGTACCTGATAGAGAATGCAATACACCAACTTTAATGGTATCTGCCGCTACGGCACTCATTGCAAAAACAGATGCACTGGCACCTAGAACAACACCTTTCAACATGGATTTAAATTTCATGATTATGACCTTCCTTAAGCGAATGTATTTTTTCAATCGTCGAGGGTCATTATTCACAAGGAGGAAAAGAAGGGTTATCGGCAATTGACGAAATCGACTACGTCAATTGACGTAGACGTTACAAGTTTGGCTCTCAGCGAACTGCATTACCTGTCACCTTTTATACATATATCTGTCACCAAAATGTCACGTTTGCGACATAAGATTTTCCTGAGTCTATTCATCCAGCTTAAACCTTATAATGACGCCGATAACCGGCACGGAGACACTATGCGACTACCATCCCATAACGTTAAACATCTTGGTTCAATTTTTCTGCTTTCTGCCTCAGCTGTATTACTCAATGCTTGTTCAGATAGCGAAGACGGCAAAGCAGGAGCAGATGGAGCAGGACAAGTCATATCATTACTCGAACTAGGTCGAACAGAGTCTCAAGGCTTTGACGTGAGTGCAGCTGAAATTGTGGTTTTTGATAAAGACAACCAGCGCATTTTTACAGTGAATGCAGACAGCGGCGCAATTGATGTGTTTTCTGCATCCGACCTAAGCGCACCTAGCCTGCTAAATAATATTAATTTAAAACAACTGCTTGTCGATGAAGCCGTGGTTGCAGATGCAAACTTAGTCGGCCCATCTAATAGCATTGCGGTGAATAGCACGTATGTTGCAGTCGCTGTTGAAGCGAATCCCAAAACTAATAATGGCTGGGTAGTCTTTCTAAACCTGACCGACTTAAGTTTTGCCTCTGCTGTTGAAGTAGGTGCCTTGCCAGATATGCTCACCTTTACACCAGACGGTTCACAAGTGGTGATCGCCAATGAAGGTGAGCCTAATAATGACTACAGCATTGATCCTGAAGGTAGCGTTAGTATTATCAGCCTACCTGAATTTTCGTTAACATCGATACCCTTTACTGACTTCAATATGGGTGAAAGCCGGTTCTCTGAACTACCTTTGGATAAAATGGTACTGGATGGCTATAACGCTTCAGTAGCCCAAAGTGTAGAACCTGAATATGTAACTATGTCCAAAGATGGCTCAGAAGCCTATGTCGCACTTCAAGAAAATAATGCTATTGCGGTAATTGATATGGCTACCTTGACCATTGATCGCATCTTCGGTTTAGGCTTTAAAGATTATTCCATCCCAGGAAATGAACTAGATGCCGGTGATAAAGACAGTGGCGTCAATATCAAAAATTGGCCTGTAATGGGCATCTTCATGCCAGATACTATTACCAATATGACTTTCAATGATAAAACCTATTTACTTACGGCTAATGAAGGTGATAGCCGTGAAGACTGGCTAGAAAACGTCACTGACCAAACTAGCTGCGAAAGCAGTGGTTATTTCTTCGAAAACGGTGAATGTCATGATGAAGTACGCGTTAAAGACCTAGTCAGCGATGCAGGCTTAACGCTCGGAACAGCCTTAGTTGGTATCGACAATGACGAGAACCTAGGTCGTTTACGTGCGTCTTACCACACGACCTTCAGCAAAAACGGCAGTACGGTCGATAAAGTTTATGCTTACGGCGGCCGTTCTTTTTCAATCTGGGATGTTGAAACCGGCGTACAGGTATTTGATTCTGGCAGCGATTTCGAGCGTATCACCGCATTACGTTTTGGTGAAGACTTCAATAATAACAATGACGAACATGATGGCGAATCACGTTCGGACGATAAAGGCCCAGAGCCTGAGGCCTTAGCCGTTGGTACCATCAACGGCCATCAATATGCATTTATTGGTTTGGAAAGAATGGGCGGCATTATGGTGTATGACATATCAAACCCCTTCTCACCTAGCTATGTACAATACATCAACAATAGAGACTTTAATATCGCACCAAGTGACACAACAGATGCGGGTGACTTAGGCCCAGAAAGTATTCAATTTATTTCCGCAGATGATAGCCCCAACAATCAGCCTTTAATTATTGTGGGCAACGAAGTAAGTGGTACTACAACGATTTACCAAGTCGAGGTGACACTACTTCAAGCTCAAGAAAATTCTTAATAAAAAACAATAATTATAATTAAAACAAAAAAATTAAAGACTCCATTTAGTAACTATTAAAATAGCAACTAAATGGAGAGTTTTTATTTTTTAATTACCCCACACATGACATAGAATCAAAAGGTAGCTAATCAAGTACATTACAATAACAATTTGATCAAAAGAATGAATAGCAAGGGTACGGGCTGAAATAGATGTTAGTCATTACCAAGCTAGACTACGCTCATAAATCCAAAATACGCCAATCAAAGCAATCATGCTCATTGCAAGAGGAATTCCCACCTGCGTGTAAACCTTTAGGTTTCGTAAGCAATACATGATTGGTAGCACAACGGCAACGATGGCCAGCTGCCCTAGCTCCACACCTATATTGAATGCAAATAAGCACAAGGCAAAACTTTCTTGTGGCAGCGTCAAGTCAGCTAAGACATTGGCGAACCCAAAACCGTGAATAAAGCCGAAGGCAAACGCTAATTGCCAGCGGTATCGTTGCCACCGTGGTAGCCAGATTAATAAAGCGCTGAATACCACCGAGGCCGCAATAGCAATTTCCACCAACACTGCAGGTAAGGTCACAACATTGAAAGCTGCCAAGCCTAAAGTCAGTGAATGCGACAAGGTAAAAGCAGTGACTATTTTAAATGTATCTGTAAGCATGGGCTTGAAGCGGCGGTGGATATGTTGTTTCAATGGCGCTTCACCAGACTGCTTTTGATAAAAAAATACTGCCGGAAATAACAAGGCGATCAAAAACAGAATGTGATCTAAACCAATCCAAATATGCCAAACCCCCTCAGCAATAAATTGTCGCGTTTGAGACAATAAAGAAGACCTTGAATCACTGAATTCAAATCGATAGTTTTTAGGTGAAGCAATCCATTGTTGTTCAATATCTCTGGATTGATAACTGATAAAGCCACGATGCCATGGATCTTCATTGAAAAATAATTGGTAATCGATACTGACTAAGCTCGTACTCGAAATGGATTCAGGACAACTAATTGAAATAGGCAAAAATAAAGCCAGTCCCTCGCGTAAATTCTGGAGCATCAAGCGCTCAATATTGATTTCACAGTCAGTGATTAAACTTCCCTCTTGTTTAAAGCTCACGGCCTGTTTGAGGTGTTTTTCAATACGCGGTTGGGCCAGAAGTATTTCTTCCCAGGTGATGTGTTTATCTTGCTCGGCATCAAGGTCAAGTACCATGTCGAGGAATTTTAGTGGAATGCTCCATTCACCCGTCAACTTACCTTGGCTTTCATTGAGCTTCATAATGCTTTGATTAGTGGAATGAGCATGACTGGCACTGGAGAAACTTAATACACTCCATGCAATCAAAAAGCATAATATTTTCAAGACTGGATGCTTTGATTTGATGCTTTTAGTTTGTAAACTCATCGTTTTTCTCATGTTCGATTGTTTAAGCTTATTTGAGTAAGGTAGCGTTAATTATTTACAGTAATAGACTGTAAAGTGTGATCAACAATGTCTCGTTCATTCAGCCATAGTTCTAAGGTCTTTAATTGCCAAGTGTCATTGGCCGCTTCGGCTGCACGTTTCAATAACCGCGCATCTGACAGTGATTTTTGGCTCTGCCAATTTAGCTGGGCAAAATGCAGTGCTTGTTGTTTATCAGCGTCTATATACATAAAATACATCGCCCAGTATTTTGCAGTGTCGGCATCTTCTCGTAAGTCGATTGTCGTTAATTCAATTCGGATGCTCTGTGTACTTGCCCTCACTGATTCTTTGACTGCGCTTAGATTAGGTAAACGAAGCGTTGCCTGTAGGGTTTCATGACGTTTCAAAATAGCTTGATATAAGCGCGTGCCGAGGGTACTTTTCTGTGTAAATAAAAAGCCATCAAGCTGTTCATACGCTTCGAGTTGAATCAGTAATTCACTGAATTGCGCAACTAAATACGGGTGATTCGGCGAAATAGCCAAGGCATCGGCATACGCTAGTTGTGCGCGTTTTTGAGCATTCAATATCACGTACAGATCCGCCAGTGTCGTAAGTACTTCACGTTTCAAATTTAGCTCGATATTGCTATTGAGTGACAGTAAATTTTCTAAACGTGCAGCCATCACTTGCGCTTGCCCACGAGGACCTTGTACCTGCGCTAAGCAATTAGCCGTTTGCATAGGGTCGACCGTTAATGCTGTCGCACGACAATCCTGCGCGGCTTGATCATATTCCCCCATCGCTAAATAAATTGCTGCTCTGGTGGCGCGGGCCTGGCTGTGTTGAGGGTTACTTTCCAAGACAATATTTAAATCGCTAAGTGCCTTGTCAAAACGATGTTGTTGCTGAGCAATAATGGCACGATACAAACGCACATCGGCAGGAACTTGGTCGGCCTTCTGCCAGTAGTTAAGCAAGCCTTGAGCATAACCAAGCGATTGTGAATCAGAATTTTCGAGACCATATTGTAGTAGTGTCCTGATTTGCTGAATACGTTCTGATACCTGACTGTTTTCGGACTTTGAAGAATGACTGACAATAGGATAGTCGCGTATTAACACGGTTTCTTTTAGGTCGGGTAAATAAGGCTCTGCACTCATGTCATTCAAAGCAAGAGTCGCACTAGAAAAAGCCATATTTAAGGTGAATACCGCAGCAGCGGTGCAGATGCACCGTGCTGGGTATTTAGGACTTGAAGTACTTTTCATCCGGCTGGACTTAAAAAGCCAACTTCAATAAACGCTTCATCCTTATCCTTGGACTTAAACTTGATGGCGTTAATATCAAGCGGCTCCCCATCATCCGTGGTTTGCGTTTCGATCATTGTCTGAGCTAATGCGCCGACCGTGGTTGCCTTATTTAATGACTTATTGTTTTTGTTATCGCTACACGCAATAAGCGTAGTAGCGATAAGCGCGATATATAGTACTTTCATATTATAGTCTCCGTAATCAATTCAATATAGCGGTAATGATAGCCGCGTTAATTATTCAACCGCTTGTCCCGCTCCTGGGATTGGAGAGATCAAGTATGGGAATTGAGTCGTGAAGTCTTGAGCACTGACTGTTGCCCCATCCGTTAATGGCGCTGTACGGTTTGGAGCGATCTCTTCATCAGCAATTAATGCACCCATTGCAACACGTAAAACCGAGTCAACAACATCATCGCCTGGGCGACGACCATTAGGGAAGCCTGCTAAATCACCACCCAGTACACCTAAGTTATTCTGTTCAGCGGCGACAGTTGGTGCGATAGACGTATTCAAACGAAGCATTTCAGATCCCACCACATTGGCCGGCTGGTTCACTCCAGAAACACCTGTTAAGAATGCTGACACCAAGTCTGTACGTGGGAACAAGTTTGGTGCGACAGCGGTGCCCGGAAATAGAATTTCTAACAACTCCGGCATGGTTGGATGCGTAACATAGGTCGCAAATTGGCCATCATCTTTTGGCTCACTAGTATTAAAACGGTCCTTATCTTTTAAACCTATCACCACTTCGTTCACCAAAGGCATACCTAGACGAGAAACTTGTGTCCACGCACCACCAACTACCGATGAGCCTTGACCATTGTCATAATTTGGATATGGATTGATGATTTGTGCTTGTCGAATACTAGCCGTCGTCCAAGCACCAATAACAGGTTCTGAACCGTTAGTAATACATGAAATAGGTAATTCCATGACGATCGATGTCACGTTTTTATCTGCGATAACGTTTGGTCGTGCATCTGGCGCGCCTAATGGATTTAGATTTACCAAGTCAAATATTTCACCCAAGTTCACGACAAAAGGGTCTTGTCGCTGACCGACAAAAACCTTACCGCTGGTCGCACAGCCGGGTATCATGACGTCATTGATATGCGCCGCTGCATAAGCTTCGTAGTCAGGAATCGATTTAGTACCAATATTGTCAGCAGGACGAGCAAACATGCTACTATCATCAAGCTGATTAAGCACTGAAGTGCGAGTACCTTGACGACGGTCACCTTCGATTTGAGTAATTGAGTACTTTTGCTTCACATTAAGTGAACCCGTATCACCGACATCGGGTCCAATTTGACCAATATTTTTAAGTGGCACAGAAACCGAGTTACCTTCAATATTTAAGGCTATATCCTGAAGCTCTGTAAAAAATTGAAAGCTGAAGGTTAGATCTTCAATAGCGTCACCATTTTGGTCAAGGTGAATTTCATATAAAGCATTATCTTGTAGATCAAAATAGTTAGGACCGCCGTAGGCATCTTGAAGCGGTTGGTAGTTGGCAACGATGGTCACATAATCTTCACGGCCGTCCTCATAACTACGGAACATGTAAAAGTCAGTTCCATCTACTTTTGGCATTCCCGTAAGAAAGGGTGCTTCACGATGGCTCGATGCCATAGTGGGCGACGTTAAAGCGGCGCCAAGAGTTATCGCGCCGATTGCTGCCGTTAATGTTTTGAGTCTTATTTTCATTGTATTTTCTCCCAAAGGGTCGGATAGAAACGATTATTTTGTATTCTGTTTTACCTTGCTTAGCACATCATTCTGTAAATCATGTTTGATGATTAATTTACAGTTTCATAAGGTAATACGCGGGGAAATGAAAATTGGATGCACAAAAACAAAAATATATTTTCGACTTATAAAAAAATAACAATTAATTTGCATCCAAATTGACGTTTAGAGCGTATAGATTATGACAGTCTAAAAAACTGCTCCGTACTGACTTAACAACATAGATCGTTTGCATATAAACGATTTTTGAAATGATAATGGCGAAATAAGTTGGAAATAATAAATGGATAACCAATTAGAGCTACAAGGTTTATTGCACTCGACAGCGCAAGGTAACCACACTGCGTTCGAATCACTTTATCAGCGCACATCGTCACAACTATTCGGCATTAGCTTGAGAATAATAAAGGACCGTTCCCGAGCGGAAGAGGTATTACAAGAAGCCTTTGTGAAAGTTTGGCATAACGCATCTGAATACCACGCCGATAAAGGCAGTGTCTTAACCTGGTTAACCAGCATTGTTCGTTATCGGGCTTTGGATTATCTACGCAGTATCAAAGCGACTGATTTGGTAGACGGTTCACATGAAGACCGCCTATCCGAAGAATGCGGCCCTTTGGATATGGCGGTTACCGGTAAAGAAA